>NZ_JBBDHC010000009.1:0-126044 GCF_037203605.1 Denitratimonas tolerans | reverse complement strand
GATTCTTCCCGTGCCCTGGGGTGACCCTGGACGCCCGGCCCGCCGGCTTGCATGCCGGCGGGCGTTCGCGGGCTCGCGATGGGTTTCCGACGTTGCGGGGCGCGGATTCTTCCCGTGCCCTGGGGTGACCCTGGACGCCCGGCCCGCCGGCTTGCATGCCGGCGGGCGTTCGCGGGCTCGCCGCATGCGGCTCGAAAGCCCCGCTCACCCCCCCGACTTCCGGCATGCGCCGGCACGCGCCGGGCAGGCATACTTGCGGTTTCGCATCCGACACTGCCGAGGGGCCGATGAGACTTTCCCTGTTTGCCGCACTGTGCGTTCTCGCCTTCAGCGCCGCCGCGTCGGCCGCACCCGATGCGCTCCTTCGCCAGCCCGACATCCAGGCCGGGCGCATCGCCTTCGTGCATGCCGGCGACATCCATGTGGTCAGCGCACAGGGCGGCACCGCATTCCGGCTTACCTCGCACGAGGGGCAGGAGCTCTATCCGAAATTCTCGCCCGACGGCAGTCGGATCGCCTTCTCGGCCGAATACAGCGGCACCCGCCAGGTCTACGTGATGCCCACGGCCGGCGGCGAGCCGCGCCAGCTCACCTGGTACAGCGACGTGGGCCCGATGCCGCCGCGCGGCGGCACCGACTACCGCGTGCTCGACTGGACGCCCGACGGCAGGCACATCGTGGTGCGCATGAACCGCCTGCCCTACGACGAACGCGCCGGTCGGCCGTACCTCGTGCCGGTGGACGGCGGCCTGGAAGCGCCGATGGCGGTGCCGGAAACCGGCGGCGGCATGTTGAGTCCGGACGGCACGAAGTTCGTCTACACCCCGATCGACCGCGACTTCCGCAGCTGGAAGCGCTACCGCGGCGGGCGCGCGCAGGACGTGTGGATCTACGACCTGGCCGCCAACACCTCGCTGCAGCTCACCAACGACCGCGCCACCAACCACCAGCCGATGTGGGTGGGCGACAGGGTGTATTTCGTCTCCGACCGCAACGACACCAAGCTCAACCTGTACGCCATCGCACCCACCGGCGGCGAGGCGGAGAAGCTCACCGATTTCCGCGATTTCGACGTGCTCTGGCCGAGCGCCGGACCGGACGCAATCGTGTTCGAGAAGGGCGGCGGCATCTGGCACTTCGATCCGGCCACGCGCCAGGCGCGCGAGGTGCCGATCCGGGTCGCGGGCGATGCGCCCGACACCCAGCCGCGCTTCGTCAAGGCCGGTGACTTCGTCGAATCCTTCGGGCTGTCGCCCGGCGGCGAGCGCGCGCTGTTCGGCGCGCGCGGCGAGGTCTTCACCGTGCCGGTGAAAGAAGGCGAGCCGCGCAACATCAGCCGCAGTCCGGATGCGCGCGAACACAGCGCGAGCTGGTCGCCCGACGGCAGCCAGGTCGCATGGCTGTCCGACGCCAGCGGCGAGTACGAGATCTGGGTGCAGGCCCAGGACGGCAAGGGCGAGCCGCGGCGCGTGACGACCGACGGGGACATCTGGCGCTTCGCGCCGGTGTGGTCGCCCGACTCGAAGAAGCTCGCCTATGCCGACAAGCGCCAGCGCCTGCGCGTGGTGGACGTGGCCTCCGGCAGCACCGGCGAAGTCGATGCCGGCACCTTCGCCGACATCACCCAGTACGTCTTCTCGCCCGACAGCCGCTTCCTGGTCTACGTGAAGCAGCACGCCAACGGCAACGGCGCGCTGTGGCTTCATGCCCTCGACACGGGTGCCACGCGCCAGCTCACTTCGGCGGAAACCACCGCGATGAGCCCGGCCTTCGATCCCAAGGGACGCTACCTCTACTTCCTCTCCAACCGCGACTTCAACCTCGCGTTCTCCTCCTACGAGTTCAACTGGCTGTATCGCGACGCCACGCGCATCTACGCCGCCACGCTGGCGGCCGACGGCCCGGCGCTGTATCGCCCGCGCCCGGATGAGGTGGGCCAGGCGGCCGAAGAAGCGGCCGACAAGAGCGGCGAGGACGGCAAGGACGGGGCCACCGCGCGCCTGGTCTTCGACATCCCGGGCTTCGACCAGCGCACCGTCGTACTCAACGCGCCGGCGGGCAACTACCAGGAGCTTTCGGCCAGCGCCGAGGGTGTGTTCTTCCTCGACATGACCGGCAGCGGGCGCGGCGGTGCCGCCGCTGAACTCGGCTTCCTCTCGCTCAAGCCCGATGCCAAGGTGCAGAAGGTGGCCGAAGCCACCGGCTACGCGCTTTCCGCCGACGGCAAGAAGCTGCTGGTGCGCAACGGCAAGCAGTTCTCCATCGTCGATGCCAAGCCCGAAGCGGATCTGGCCAAGGGCAAGCTGGCGCTGGACCGGATGGAGCTGCGCATCGAGCCCGCGCGCGAGTGGAACCAGATGTTCGTCGACGCCTGGCGCATCCTGCGCGACTGGTTCTACGACCCCGGCATGCACGGGCAGGACTGGAACGCCATCCGCGCGCAGTACGAACCCCTCGCGCACGCCGCGCGCACCCGCACCGATCTCGACCATGTGCTGCAGGAGCTGGTCGGCGAACTCAACTCCGGGCACGTCTACGTGGAATCGGGCGACCAGCGCACGGTACCGCGCAAGCCCGGCGGCCTGCTGGGAGCGGCGTTCGCGTCCGACCCCAGCGGCTACGTGAAGATCGCGCGCATCTTCGCCGGGGAGAACTGGAATGCCCGCACCCGCTCTCCGCTGACCGAGCCGGGCGTGAAGGTGAAGGAAGGCGAGTACCTCATCGCCATCGACAACATCTCCACGCGCGGCGTCGACAACATCTACCGCCTGCTGGAGAACAAGGGCGACCGCCTCGTCAGCCTGCGCGTCAACGCCCGGCCGCAAGAGGCCGGCGCACGCGAGGTGGTGGTCCGCACCCTCACCAGCGAGCAGGAGCTGCGCTATCTCGACTGGGTGCAAAGCCGGCGGCGCATGGTGGAGCAGCTCTCGGGCGGGCGCATCGGCTACATCCACGTGCCCAATACCGCCGTGGAAGGCAGCCGCGAGCTGTTCAAGGGGCTGCTCGCCTACCACGACAAGGACGCGCTCATCATCGACGACCGCTACAACGGCGGCGGCTTCATTCCCGACCGTCTGATCGAACTGCTCACCCGCACCCCGCTCAACTACTGGAAGCAGCGCGGGCTCGAGCCCAACGCCACGCCCTTCCTGCACCACCGCGGCCCCAAGGCGATGCTGATCAACGGGCTGTCGAGCTCGGGCGGCGACGCGCTGCCGTACTACTTCCGCAAGTTCGGGCTGGGCAAGCTGATCGGCACGCGCACCTGGGGCGGCCTGATCGGCATTTCCGGCAACCCGCGCCTGGTGGACAACGGCGCGGTGCTGGCGGCCACCTTCAGCTTCATGGACACCGACGGGAAGTGGGCGGTGGAGAACGTCGGCGTGACGCCCGACATCGAGGTGATCGACCGACCCGAGCTCATCGCCGCCGGCCGTGATCCGAGCATCGAGCGCGCGGTGCGGGAGCTGATGGAGGAACTGGAGGGCAATGCGCCCGCGCCGATGGTGGCACCGCCCGCGCCGACGCAGTTTCCACCGATCGGGCGCTGAAGCAGGTCAGCCGGTCGGCCGGGGTTACAGGCACCCGGCGACCGGCAGCGCCAGTTCGCCTTCACCCGCGGCCAGCGCCGCGATCCGCGCGTCGGCGTCGACAGTGTCGATGCCGCGCTCGCGGTACCAGGCGTCGCTGTAGTAGCTGTGCGCGTAGCGCTCGCCGCCGTCGCACAGGATGGTGACGATCGAGCCTTCGCCGCCCTGCGCGCGCAGGTGGCGCGCGGCGAGCAGCACGCCGACGAAGTTGGTGCCGGTCGAACCGCCCACGCGCCGCCCGAGGCGGCGGCTGACGTAGCGCATCGCCGCCAGGCTGAGCGCGTCGGGCACCTTGGCCATGGCATCGACGCAGGCCGGGATGAAGCTCGGCTCCACCCGCGGCCGCCCGATGCCTTCGATGCGCGAACCGCAGTGGTGGGTGAGATCCGGATCGGCGCGGCCTTCCAGCGCGCCGCGGTAGTAGTCGAAGAACACCGAATGTTCGGGATCGGTGCACAGGATGCGGGTGCCGTGCTGGCGATAGCGCACGTAGCGCCCGAGCGTGGCGCTGGTGCCGCCGGTGCCGGGGTTGCAGACGATCCACGCGGGCACCGGATGCGGTTCCTGCGCCATCTGCTTGAAGATCGACTCGGCGATGTTGTTGTTGGCGCGCCAGTCGGTGGCGCGCTCGGCGTAGGTGAACTGATCCATGAAGTGCCCGCCCAGGTCGCGCGCCAGGCGGGCGGATTGGGCATTGATCGCGGCCGGGTCTTCCACCAGGTGGCAGCGCCCGCCCTGGAACTCGATCGCGGCGATCTTGTCGGGCGAGGTGCAGGTGGGAATCACCGCCACGAAGGGCAGACCCAGGAGCTGCGCGAAGTAGGCCTCGGAAACCGCGGTCGAACCGCTCGACGCCTCCACCACGGTGCCGCCCTCGCGCAGCCAGCCGTTGGACAGCGCGTAGAGGAACAGCGAGCGCGCCAGACGGTGCTTGAGGCTGCCGGTGGGATGGCTGGATTCATCCTTGAAGTACACCTCGATGCCCGGATAGCCCGGCAGCGGCAGCGGGATCAGGTGGGTATCGGCCGAGCGGTTGAAGTCGGCTTCGATGGTGCGGATGGCCGAGGCTACCCAGGCGCGCTGATTCATGTCGATGACACCCTGCGGGACCGGGCCATGGTAGCCCGGCGGTGCCGCCTGCGGCGGTCGTCGCGTTCCGGCCTTGCCACACGCGCCCGAGGATCGCCGCAGCCGACGCGGTTTGTCGCGTACCACCGCGATGATGGTGCACGGATTCCCGCGCCGCCGGTACGCTTGCGGCCGCGGGAGCCGCCTGCGCCGGGAATCGCGGCACCGGCTCCCATCCTGCATCCGAGGCGACGCTTGACCCACACCCCCGAATCCCAGCTCGTGATCCTGCGCGCCAGCCGGCTCGAAGCCCTGGTGCCGCCACTGATGACCGCGCTGGCCGCGCACCGGCCGGCGAACCTGCTGGCACCGCAGACCGTGATCGCGGCGCACCCGGGCATGAAGCAGTGGCTGGTGGGCGCAATGGCGCGCGGCGTCGGCGCGGGGGGAATCGTGGCCAACGTCGAGGTGGCCCTGCCGAGCGCCTGGCTCGATCGCACCGCATGCGCGGCGCTGGGCAACGCCGCCGAAGGGCTGGCGGGCTGGCGCAGATCCAGCCTGCGCTGGGCAATCCACGCCGCGCTCGCACCCGGCTCCAGCGTGCCGGGCCTGCGCGATGCGCGCCTCACCGGAGCGCCGGCGGCAAGCCGCGATGCCCCGGGCGACGCCGCGCGACGCCGTTTCCAGCTCGCCGATCACCTGGCCGGCGTGTTCTCGCAATACCTGATCTATCGCCCCGACTGGCTGGCCGCGTGGGAGGCGGGCAAGGGCCGTTTTGCCACGGCGACGCTCGCCGATGAGGATCCCGCGAGCGCACTCGAACAGAACCTGCTGGCCCCGCTCTGGCATCACCTCGCGCAGCGCCTGGGAGCGCACCGCGCCGCGCTCACGCAGGCGCTCGCGCGCGCGCTCGAGACCCGCCCCGAACTCGCCGAACCGCTGCACGTCTTCGGCTTCAGCCACCTGGCGCCGGGCGAACAGCAGGTGCTGCGCGCCTGGGCGCGATGCGCGCCGGTCTACCTCTACCTGCCCGACCCCTGCCGCGAATACTGGGGCGGCCTGTCCGCCGAGGCGAACGCGCGCGGCATGGCGGAGTTGCGCGCATGGCGGGCCGACGAAGCCGCGCGCATCCAGGCGGCCGGCAGCGGCGACTGGCTCGATGATGCCCAGGCGCATCCGCTGCTGGCGCGCTGGGGGCGGCTGGGCCAGCACTTCTACGCCAGCCTGCCCGAGTGGGAGGCGCGCGCCGACATCCGCGACCACAACGATCGCGCCGACGCCGCGCCCGCGACCCTTCTGGCACGGGTCCAGGAGAGCGTGCGCCGTCTCCAGCCCGACCTGCTGTTCGATGCGCAGCCGTATCCGCAGCGCACCGACGGCGAATCCGATGCCGCCCTCGCCGCACGCCGCGCTGCGTGGTGGGCACCGCGACGCGCCGACCCGAGCCTGCGCGTGCACGCCTGCCACACCCGCCTGCGCGAGCTGGAAGTGCTGCGCGAGGCCCTGCTCGACGCGGTATCCGCCGGCATCGCGCCGGGCGACATCGTGGTGATGGCTCCCGACATCGCCGCCTATGCGCCGCTCCTGCCGTCGGTGTTCGGCGCACCGGGCGACGCGCGCGAGTCCTGGCTGCCCTGGCATCTGGCGGACGTTCCGGTGAAGCGCAGCCACCCTCTTTTCACCACCGTGGCGCAGGTACTCGACTGGGGCGAGAGCCGCGCCACCCTGCCCGAAGTCGCCGACATCCTCGCGATGCCGGACGTGGCGCGCGCGCTGGAGCTTTCCGCCAGCGGGCACGACGCCTTGCGCGGCTGGCTCGCCCACAGCCGCGCGGCCTGGGCGCTCGATGCGCACCATCGGCAGGAGGCCGGTGCCGACGCGGCCCACGCGCACACCCTGGCCTGGGCGCTGGATCGCCTCGTGGCCGGCTATCTGGTGGCCGATGCGCCGCCGGGCGAGGACGACCGTGCGCTGCATCTGCCCGACGGCATGGCACTGCTGCCGATCGGCGGCGTGCAGGGCCCCGATGCCGCCGCGCTCGGCGCGCTCGATCATCTGGCGCAGGAGTGGCAGGCCTGGCGCGCGCTGGCGCAGTCCGAGCGGCAGGCGAGCGCGTGGGTGGAGGTGCTGCGCACGCGCTTCGACCGCCTGCTGCGCATCGCGCCGGGCGATGAGCCCGCACGCGCCGCCTGGGACGCGCTGCAGGAAGCCATCGCGCGCATCGCCGGCGACCCGGCGCAGGTGGGCGAAGACCCGCTGCTGCATTTTTCCGAGGTACGCGAGGTGCTGCTGGAAGCGCTCGACGGCGTGCCCGAACGCCAGCGCTTCCTGATGGGCGGCATCACCTTCTGCGGCATGGTTCCGCAGCGCGCCATCCCGTTCGCGATGGTGGCTGTGCTGGGCCTGGACGAAGGCGTTTTCCCGCGCCGCCGCCGCGACGGCGGGCTGGATTTGATGGCGCGGCTGCGCCGCGTGGGCGACCGCGATCCGCGCAGCGACGACCGCTGGCTGTTCCTGGAAACCCTGATGTCGACGCGCCAGCGCCTGCACCTGTCCTGGCTGGGGCAGGGCGCGCGCGACGGCGCGCCGCGCAATCCCGCCGCGCCCCTGGCCGAGCTGCTGTCGGAACTGGATCGCGCCGCCGGGCTGCCGTTCGACTGTGCCGACCCGCAGGCGCGGCCCTGGCGCGTGCAGCACCCGCTGCAGGCCTTCGACGCGCGCCATTTCGACGGCAGCGATCCGGCGCTGTTCTCGCACTCGGCCGCGCTCGCGGCGATGCACGGCGGCGGCGACGGTGAAGCGCCGCCCTTCCTCGACGGCGAGGCGGCAGCGCCCGAACCGATGCCCGAGGCGGTCGGCCTGCGCGAACTGCTCCGCTACTGGCGGCGGCCTGCGGAAAATCTGCTGCACGACCGGCTCGGGCTGAAGCTCGACGGCCTCGATGCCGAGGCGCTGCCGGAAAGCGAGCCGCTCGACGGCCGCCTTGCGGCCATCGACGGCATCGCCCAGCGGGTGTTTCTCGGCGAGGCGCTGCCGGCCGGATTCGACCCGGACGGCGCGGCGCGCTGGCGTTCCGACGCGCCGCCCGACTGGCTCGCGCTCGGCGGCTACCTGCCGCCCGGCGATCTGGGCGAAGCGGCGTGGCGCGCCGAAGCCGAGGCGGTGACGGCCCTGCTCGACGCGGCGCGCGAGCGCGGCCTCGACGGCGCGCCGCTGCACGCCGTGGACGTGGACATCGCGCTGTCGTCTGCGCCACCGCTGCGCCTGGGTGGCCGCATCGCAAACGTGGCGATGCAGGGCGATGTCTGGCAGCTGGTGCTGCCCTTTCCCAAGCCGGGAAGCGCCCCGGCGCTGCGCTCCGGCGACGCGCTCGATCTGGGCCGGCGCGTCGCGGTCTTCATCCAGTGGGCGGCGCTGCGCCTCGTGCGCACCGCGCCCCTGCCGGTGCGCCCGGCGCTGCTCGCGGACGGCGAATGCGCGCTGGCCGAACACCTCATTGCCTGGGACACGCAGTTCTGCGCCAGCGCGGCGGATCGCGCCGCGATGCTCGACGACCTGCGCGCCCGCCTCGCCCGCCTCGGCGCGCTGTGGCACGCGGCCGGCGCAAAACCGCCGGCGTATTTCCCCGCCACCAGCCAGGCGGCGCTGGACGCCTGGTCCAGGCAGGCGGAAAAGGGCGGTTCGCGGGACGACCTCGGTGCCATCGCCTTCGCGGCGAAAAAAAGCTTCGACGGCGGCCAGCACGGCGGCGAGCGCGATCACGCACCCGGATGGAACCGCCTGCTCGCGCGCGGGCTGGCGTTCGAGCCGCGCCCCGACGACCCGCAGACGCGCGCGCTGCTGGAACAGGCGGTCTCGCTGGAGTCGCTGATCTTCCCGCCCTTGCCGCCGGATGCGGAGGCGGCACGATGAACGCCCTGGCCGACTGGACCGCACTCGACCTTTCCTCCGGCCACCGCAGCCGGGTGGAAGCCAGCGCCGGCACCGGCAAGACCTGGACGCTCGCCGTGCTCTACCTGCGCCTGGTGCTGGAGCAGGGGTTCTCGCCGCGTCAGATCGTGGTGGCGACCTACACCAACGCCGCAGCGGCCGAGCTGACGCAGCGACTGCGCGCACGGCTGGAATCGAGCCTGGCGCGCGCCCGGCGGTTCGATGCCGGCGAACCGGAACCTTCCGAAAGCGACCTGCGCTGGCTGCACCGGCGCTGGCGCGATCCAGCGAGGCGCGACGCCGACGCACGCCGCCTGGCGCTGGCGCTGGCCGAACTCGACCTTGCCCCCTGCGGCACCCTGCACTCGCTGTGCAGCCGCATCCTGGCCGAACACCCGTTCGCGGCCGGTGCCTCCTTCCAGGTGCCCGAACTGACCGCGCTGGAGCCCTGGCACGCGGCGCTCGCCGATGACCTGTGGCGGCTCGTCCACGCGCGCCGCGACGCCGTGACAACCGACGCGCATGAGGCCTGGGACGCGGCGCAGCCCTGCCTGGCGGACCTTGCGCGTGCGGCGCTGGCGCGCGAGCTCAAGGCGGTGCTGCAGCCGGGCGTGGTCGTGCCCGCTCCCCCCGCGGTGGACGAGGCGGCGCTGTGGGATGGCGCACTGGCCGCGGCGCTGTGCGCGCTCGCGACTCGCGAAGGAATCTGGAAAGCGAACGCTGCCCTGCCGCGCGGCCTGATTGCGCTGGCGGAGCTGATCGAATCGCAGGGAACCAACGCCGCGGCATTTTCGAAAGAACGCAAGCAGCTGGCGGAGCGCATCCGCGGGCGCACCGGGCTCAAAAATACTCTCCAGACCGACCCGGGCATTTGCACAACGCTCGATGCGGCCTCTGGATTCTTCGAGCATTACGCCGCCCTGCTCGAATCCCGCCGCCTGCGCCGCCTCGCTGCGATGCAGGACTGGGGCCGGGCGCAGCTCGATGCGCGCCTGCGCGCCGCCAACCGGCTCGGCTTCGACGAACTTCTGACCACGGTGGAACGCGCGCTGGCACCGGCGGCCGACGGCTCACGCGCGCTGGCCGACGCCCTGATCGGTGCCTGGCCGGTGGCCCTGATCGACGAGTTCCAGGACACCGATCCGGTGCAGTACGCGGTGCTCGATGCGATCTACCGCGAGGCCGACGGCACCGCGCGCGGGCACCTGCTGATGATCGGCGACCCCAAGCAGGCGATCTACCGCTTCCGCGGTGGCGACATCCACACCTACACCCGCGCCACCGCCGACGCACACACCCTGCGGCTGGCGGTCAACTACCGCTCCAGCAAGGCGTTCGTGGAGGCGCTCAACGCCTTCTACGCCCGCGTGGGGGAACGCCTCGGCGGCGAAGGCTCGGAAACCCCGATCAGCTACGCGCGGGTCGAGGCCGCGCCCGGTGCCGAGGCTGCGCGCTACACCGTAGACGGGCGCGCGGCACCCGCGCTGACCTTCCACCGCGATGCCTCGGAGAAAAACAGCAACCGCGAGCTCGCGCTGGCTTCCTGCGCCGCGCAGATCGTCGCACTGCTCGATCCGGCCGGCGGCCACCGCATCGACGACCGTGCGCTGGCGGCCTCGGACATCTGCGTGCTGGTGCCGAGCAACGCCGACGCCAGCCGCATCACCCACCTGCTGCGCCAGCGCGGCGTGGCCGTGGTCAACCGCGGGCGCGGCAGCGTGTTCGATGGCGACACCGCGCGCGATCTGTGCCTCATCCTGGACGCCATCGCGCACTGCGAGGACGCCGGGCGGATTCGCGCCGCGCTCGCCACCGAACTGTGGGGCACGGGCTACCGGGCGCTGCGCGCGCTGCGCGATGACGCCGAGGCCTGGGACGCGATCAGCGCGCGCTTCCGCCGCTGGCAGCGCGACTGGCAGCAGGCGGGCGTGCTGGCCGTGGTCGGCGCGCTGGTGGAGCAGGTCGCCGCCGATCAGCTCGCGCGGCCCGGGGGCGAGCGCGTGCTCACCGACCTTCGCCATCTGGGCGAACTGCTGCAGGACGCGAGCGCATCCTGCGACGGCATGGATTCGCTGCTGGCCTTCATGCGTCGGGAAATCGACGCGGGCAGCGGTGACGAGGAGGCCGCCGAATCGCGCGCGCTGCGGCTGGAGTCGGACGCGCGCTGCGCCCAGGTGATGACCCTGCACGCCAGCAAGGGGCTGGAGTTCGGCCTGGTGTTCCTGCCGCTGATGTGGAACCACGTCGGGCGGACGCCCGACGGCGTGAGCCTGCTTTCGCTGCCCGATGGCAGCCGCCGCATTGCCAGCACGCCGGACGACCTGGAGACCGTGCGGCGCGAAGAGCAGGACGAGCGCTACCGTGTGCTCTATGTGGCGCTGACGCGCGCGCGGCTCGGCGCGCAGGTCTGGCTGGGACGGCCGCACCAGAACGCCACCGGCCCGCTGGCCCCGCCGCTGGTGCTGGCCGCCGCGGAGCTCGAGCCGCCCGGCGGCGATGCGCCTGCGTTCCGGATCGAAACAGCCTGGCCCGAAGCGGAGTTCCGGCGCGCGCCGCAGGCCGACGGCGCACAGGTCAAGCGCGGCGCCCGCGCCATGCCGCCGGCGCGCGAAGGCACGCTGCCTTCGCGCCACAGCTTCACCACCCTGACCGCCGGCGCGCACGCCGGCACCCTTGATCCGGACGCCGCGGCGAACGACGAATCCACGGCGGGGTTCGAGGCGCTGCCCGAGGAAACCGAAGCGCCGTCCCGCACCCGCCACGCGCAGCTCGACGCGCTCGCCGGCGTCGCCGGCCCCGCCTTCGGCAACGCCGTCCATGCGCTGCTGGAAGAACACCGCATCGGCGAACCGCTCGCCGCGCAAACCGCCTCGGCACAGCGCCTTCTGGAGCGCTTCGCGGTGCGCGACCCGACGCTGGATACCGCCGCGCTGGCCGAGCGCATCGCGGCGCGGCTGGATGCCGTGCTCGAAACCGACCTCGACGGGCGCGGCCTGCGCCTTGCACAGGTGCCGGCCGCCGGGCAGCGCCACGAGATGGAATTCAACTACGCGCTCGACGGCACCTCGCTCGCGCGCCTGGACGCCACCGCGCGCGCGGTCGGCTATCCCGACCTCGTGCCGGCGCGCGGGGGCGCGCTGCGCGGCCTGATGAACGGCAAGATCGACCTGGTGTTCCAGCACGACGGCCGCGTCCACGTGCTCGACTGGAAGGGCAACGCGCTGGGCGATCGGCAGGCACCGGCGCTGGAGGACTACGCCGGCGCGGCGCTCGACGCGGCGATGGATGCGCACCGCTACCGCTTCCAGGCCCTGCTCTACGCGGTCGCGGTGGAGCGCTACCTGCGCACGCGCCTGGGCGATGCCTACGCGCGCGAGCGCCACCTCGGCGACTGCTGGTACCTCTTCATCCGCGCGGTCGGCCTGCGCCTCGGCGACGGCACGGCCTGCGGCGTCTGGCGGCACCGCTTCAGCGACGCCCTGCTCGACGCCGCGCAGCGCGAGCTGGGCGCGGCCCCGGGAGCCGGCGAATGAGCGCCTCACGGTTCGACTTCCGTCCGCGCGCCCTGCCCGGCGCGAACGAGCGCTGGCGCGATCTCGACCGCACGGTGGCGCGCTGGGTGCTCGCGCACGGCGGCGCGCCGGCGCTGGCGCAGGCGGCCGCGTGGGCGAGCCTGGCCGACGGTCAGGGCGACGTGGCGCTGATGCTCGAACCCGGCCACGCCGCGCGGCTCGGCGCGCCCGACATCGGGCACCTCGCCGCCGACCTGCGCACGCTGGCGCAGGACGCGCCGCGCTGGATCGGCACGCCGGCCGGCGCGGATTCGAACGCGCCCTTCGTGCTCGACGGCGACGCCTTCTACCTGCGCCGCAATTTCCTGCACGAGCGCGCCGTCGCGGCGGCGCTGCGCGCGCGTCTGGAGGCCCCGCGCGACGACGCACCCGGCGCGGACGCCGCGCTCGATGCGCTGTTCGACGGCGCGCCGCCCGAAGCCCTGGCCCAGCGCGAGGCCGTGCGCCGCGCCTGCGGCCGACGCCTGTTCGTGCTGACCGGCGGCCCGGGCACCGGCAAGACCACCACCGTGCTGCGGATGCTGCTGGCGCTGGCGCACGATTTCCGACAGCGGCACGGGTGCCTGCCGCGCGTGTGCCTGTCCGCGCCCACGGGCAAGGCCGCTCAGCGGCTTACCCAGTCGCTGCGCGAAGGCACCCTGGCACTGTCGGCGCGGCTTCCCGCCGGGTGGGAGCCGGAGCTGGCGCTGGCGCACGCCGCCCCGGGCGCGACGCTGCACCGCCTGCTCGGCAGCCGCGGCCCGCAGGCCGGATTCACCTTCGACGCCGAGCGCCGCCTGGCCGCCGACATCGTGGTGGTGGACGAGGCCTCGATGGTCGATCTGGCCCTGCTGCGCGCGCTGCTGGTGGCGCTGCCGGACAGCGCCACGCTGGTGCTGGTGGGCGATGCCGACCAGCTTCCCGCGATCGGCACCGGCTCGGCCCTGGCCGACGTGGTCGAGGCGCTGGGCGAACACGCGGCGCTGGCGCGTCTGGGCCACAGCTTCCGCGCCGATCAGGCGCTGGGCGCGATCAACGCCGCCGTGCGCGACGGTGATGCGGCGCGGTTCCACGAGGCCATTGATGCCGCCGGCGAACACGCCGCCTTCCACCGCGTCGCGCATGGGGCCACGCTCGGCGCGCGCCTGGTCGACTGGGCCGCGCAGCTGCAGCGCGAGGCGCGCGAGGCCGGCGCGCTCGACGCCATCGACGCCAACGACCCCGCCTCACAGCAGCGCGCGCTGGCCACGCTGGGTCGTCGCCAGCTCCTGTGCGCGCTGCGCGAAGGCCCGTTCGGAGCGGTCGAGTCCGCGCTGCGGATCGAGCGCGGTTACCGCGAGCGCGCCGGCCTGCCGCCCGAGACGCGCTGGTATCCCGGCCGCGCCGTGGTCATCACCCGCAACGATGCGGCGGCGGGCCTGTTCAACGGCGATATCGGGCTGTGCCTGCGTCTGCGTGCGGCGAGCGGGCGCGAGCGCCTCCAGGTGCTGTTCGATCCCGCACCCGACTCGCACGACGGCGCGCCGCGCCGCTTCGATCCGGACGCACTGCCCGCGCACGAATGCGCCTTTGCGCTCACCGTGCACAAGAGCCAAGGCTCCGAGTACGACCGCATCGCGGTGCTGCTGCCGCCCGACGCCGCCCACCCGCTGCTGTCTCGCCAGATGCTCTACACGGCGCTGTCCCGCGCCCGCCGGGCGATCGACCTGTGGGCGACGACGCCCGCCGTTGCCGCCTGCCTTGGTACCGCGCTGCAGCGGACCGGCGGGCTCGCCCGCCGCCTGCGCGAGGGTTGAAGCCTGCCGTGCAGGCGCGGTATTCGGCCGCCGGTCGCCGGATTCAATGGCGATTAATCGCCGCCTGCTAGCGTGGCCGCGCAGCCAGACCGTGGCTGCGCCTGACAGGAACCGCCATGCGCCTCGTGCTCTCCCTGCTCCTCGCCGCCCTCCTCGCACCCGCCGCGCACGCCTACGAACCCGAATCGGGCGCGTGGTGGAACCCGGCCGAATCGGGCACCGGCTACTACATCGAGATCCAGGACAACCTGCTGGGCTTCATGGCATTCAGCGGTGATGCCCAGGGTCGCGCCAAGTGGTACACCTCGGTCGGCTTCCTCGACTACACCTCGACCGGCGTGAGCTTCCAGGCCGACCTCATCAGCTTTCGCGACGTGCAGCCGGCCGGACGGCCCTATATCGCCCGCCCCACCGTCGAACCCAGCTACGGCACCCTGCGCATCGCCTTCGATCCCGACGACAACCGCCGCGCCACGCTCACCTGGCCGAGCGGCCACACCATTCCGATCCAGCGCCAGGAGTTCTACTTCGTGCGCAACGAAGACTCCCCCGGCACCAGCGCGGACACGCTCAAGATGCTGGGCGAATGGCAGGTCACCGTGGACCTTGCCACCCACCCGGACGTGACCTACCCCTTCACCGCCGATGTGCTGGTGCTGGACGATTATCTCTGGGACAACAGCGTCAACGCCTGGACCTACGAGGGCTGCCGTCCGGACGACGCGCAGGTCGGCGGCTGCAGCACCTTCGCCCTGAACAACCACGACGCGGTCGGCTACTTCGCCAGTCCGACCAGCGACTTCCCCACCGGCGCGCAGGTGATCGTGGTGAAGGATGGCTACTTCAACGGGGTGATGTGGTACATCCTCTACGAACTGGCGATCGGCACCAACGACGGCTCCGGCCTGTTCACGCTCTATCCCAAAGGCACCAACCCCTACAACTACGCGGCCTACCCCACGCGCGCCTTCCGCAGCGCCAGCCGCACCTTCGTGCAGGAAGGTGCAGGGCCCGCCAAGCGCGCCGGCCGCAGCGAAGGGTTGGCCGCGCAGCTCGCGGCACAGGGCGCGCTGCCGGCGGCGGCCAAGTCGGTGCGACCCGAGAACGCCGCCCGTGCCGCGCGGCTTTCGCAGGTGCGGATGCTGGAAGCACGCCTGGGCGAGTGACTTCGGACCTCGCGTTGAAGGCGTGACGCCCGCTCATCCGCCGATGATCGGGCGTCTTGCTGCGGGTGATGTCGGACGAACCGCAGTGAAGGTGCGGCCCGCGTGACACGCACCCGGAACGCGGGATTTTTCCCTGGGTCGCGGGCGCGTCGCGCTACCAGCCCATGTGGTGGCCGCCGTTGATATCGAGGTTGGACCCGGTGATCCAGGCGGCCTCCTCGCTGGCCAGGAAAGCCACGGCGTAGGCGATTTCCTCGGGCTTGCCGAGGCGGCCGGTGGGGATGTCGGCCACGATCTTGGCGCGTACTTCCTCGGGCACCGCCATCACCATGTCGGTGGCGACGTAGCCGGGCGAAACGGTGTTGACCGTAACGCCGAGCCTGGCGTTTTCGCGCGCCAGCGAAATGGTGAAACCATGCATGCCGGCCTTGGCCGCGGCGTAGTTGGCCTGGCCGTACTGGCCCTTGAGCCCGTTGATCGAACTGATCTGGATGATGCGCCCCCACTTGCGCTCGCGCATGCCCTCGATCACCGGACGGGTGACGTTGAAGCAGGAGTTGAGGTTGGTGTTGATGACATCGTTCCACTGGTCCGCGCTCATGCGGTGGAAGGTGCCGTCTCGGGTGATGCCGGCATTGTTGACGAGGATGTCGACGGGGCCGAGCGCCTGTTCGATCTGCCGCACCATGTCGGCCGCCTCCTCGGGCGATGTCACGTCGCCCTTGGCGATGGTGAAATCGTAGCCCTGGGCCTTCATCGCCGACTGCCAGGCGAGCGCTTTCGCCTCGTTGCGGTAATTGGTGGCGACGCGATGGCCGGCATCGGCCAGGCGTTTGCAGATGGCGGTGCCGATGCCACCGGTGCCGCCGGTGACCAATACGGTGCGTGCAGTCATAGCAAACTCCCTCGGTGATCCACGCTCGACATGGCGTGCTTGGAGGGATTCTACACGGGCCGAAGTGGTCAGCCGCGGGTGCCGAAAATGCGGTCGCCGGCATCACCGAGACCGGGCAGGATGTAGCCGTCTTCGTTGAGGCGCTCGTCGATCGCAGCGGTGAAAACCTCCACGTCCGGATGCGCCGCCTGCAGCGCCGCGAGGCCCTCGGGCGCGGCCACCAGGAAGATGCCGCGGATGCGGCGCGCGCCGGCGCGCTTGAGCATGTCGATGGTGGCGATCAGGGTGCCGCCGGTGGCCAGCATGGGGTCGAGGATGAGCGCGTCGCGCTCGGTAAGGCGGCCGGTGAGGCGTTCGTAGTAGGCAATCGGCTGGAGCGTGGCCTCGTCGCGCTGCAGCCCCACCACGCTGACGCGTGCCGAGGGGATCAGCGCCAGCACGCCAGGCAGCATGCCCAGGCCGGCGCGCAGGATCGGCACCAGGGTGATCTTGGCCCCGGCGATGCGATCCACCTCGACCGGCCCGGCCCAGCCCTGGCGGGTGGCCGATTCCGTGGCCAGATCGCGGGTGGCCTCGTAGGCCAGCAGCGTGCCCAGCTCGGTGACCAGCTCGCGGAAATCCTTGGTGTTGAGCGAGGCATCGCGCAGCAGGCCGATCTTGTGGCGCACGAGCGGATGACGGACTTCGACGATATTCATGGGCGGACTCGGCTGCGGGATGTGCGGATTATCGGGCCTGCGGGCGCAGACGCGGTGGAAGCCGAGGATAATCGCCCTTTGCCCTGCGGAGTGATCCCGTGTCCATCGTCCTGACGCCGTTCGCGCGCTCGCGCCTGTTCCCGCGCGATGGCCGCGCCACCGCCATCCGCGACTGCAGCGATACGGAGTTCGAGCAGTATCTCAATGCGCATCCGCCGCTCGAGGTGCTGCCCGGCTACGCGCCGTTCTGCGTGCTGCACGTGCACCGCAACTGGACCTCGACGCGCTGCTCGGTGCTGCCGCTCACCGACCAGAACCGCCACCTCCTGCGCAGCGCCTACGAGGCGCGCAGCCGCGAGGAGCTGCCGGTGCTGGTGCGCTGGTTCGAGGGCATCGAGCCACCGCAGGCCAACTACCTCATCCCGATCCTCTACAGCCGCGAACAACTGGCGCGCGAAGGCTCGCCGATCGAGGCCGACTGGGGCGTGGTCGGCTGCCTCTACACCCTGGAGCCGGAGGAAATCCCGATGGTGCCGATCACCATGATGCGCAATGCGCTGGGCGTGGACGAGGGCGGCTCTGGCGTCGCGCTGGACCGCACGGCCTACCGCCGCGCCGTGGCGTTCTGGGAGGCGCACGCGAACTGGCGTTGAAGGCACGGCCCAAGCCACCTTTATCGCGAGCAAGCCCGCTCCTGCACGCAGCATCAAAGCCTTCGCGCGATTTTGTGGGAGCGGGCTTGCTCGCGATGGGGGCATCCGATGCCGTCTGCGCGCGGATCTGCCGGCTACGGGCGCGCAAGCGCGGCGTCCACGCCCTCGCCCAGCGGCTCGACCAGCCGACGCACGAAGGCGGGGGTCAGATGGGTCTTGTCGCGATAGACCAGCAGGCCGTCGATCACCGCCTGGCAGCGGCCGCCGCGGCAGTAGTGCGCGCCAAGATCGATCACCGGGAGGCCGGCCGCGCGCGCGGCATCGGTTTCGATCCGCGCGATGGCCGGTGCCGGCAGGGGGAAATCGCAGCGTTCGGGGGCATCGGGATGGGCCGAGACGCAGCGCGCCATGTCCTGCGGCGCGGTTGGCGTGTCGGCGAGCAGCGCCACGCGCAGCTTCGCCGCATGCAGGCGTTCGAAGCTGCGCGACCACCCGTCGAGCCACAGGCTGCGCGCGTCCGCTCCTTCCACCTCCTCCTGCCGACTCGCGTCGTACACCCGGCCGGGAAAAACGCTCGCGACCAGCACCAGATCCGGCGGCTCGCGCGCGAGACGCTCGAAGATGCCGTCGCGCCACTGGCCGCACTCGCGATAGACCCTGGAAAGTTGGCTCGACCACAGCGTGACCTCGGCTGCCGGACAGCCGGATTTCGTGAGGCTCAGCAGTCGCCAGCCGCGCGCCTGCGCGATGGCCTCCAGCGCCGGAAACCACTGCGCCGCCTTGGAATCGCCCAGCAGCGCCACGCTCACGTCGGCATCCGCGTGCCCGTAGACGCAGGCAGCCGATTCGGTGGCCTGGATCGAGAGGTGGCAGCCGTCGCGGTAGACCACCGGCAGGTCGTCGCGCACCGCGGCAAGCTGCGCTTCCAGTGCCGGTGGCGCGCCGTTCTCGGCCGCCACGCCGGGCGTGGCGAACAGGACCGGGCCAGCCAGCCATGCGGCCGCGATGAGGCCGCTGCAGGAAGCGGCTGCGCCGACCCAGAATCCGACGACGGGGCGCCGGGTCGCGCCGCGGCGGCCTTCGTGAATCGGTTTTTCGACGAAGCGCCAGGCCAGCGCCGCAGGAACCGCCGAGGCCAGCGTCCAGGCCAGCTTCTCTCCCCAGTACATCGGCCCGAAGGCGTGCATGGCGTAGACCAGCACCGGCCAGTGCCAGAGATACAGCGAATAGGACAGCCGCCCGACGAGGCGCAGCGGTGCCAGCGACAGCAGGCCACCGATGTGCCCGGCGGGGAACGCGCCGCGCGTACCGGCCGCGATCATCGCCGCCGAACCCAGCACCGGCAGCCAGGCCGACGCGCCGGGGAAGCCCGCTTCCTCGGTATGCACCACGCCCAGCGCGAGTGCGGCCAGGCCCGTCCATCCCAGTGCCGCCGCGCGGCGCGCGCCCAGGCGCAGCAGGGCATCGCGGCAGGCGTACACCAGCGCGCCGGCGGCAAACTCCCAGGCGCGGGCCCAGGGCGAGAAGAACGACCAGGGCTGCGCGCGTTCAGTCAGCCACAGCGCGACGGCGAAGGAGACGGCACAGGTCGCCAGCAGGAAAACCCGCAGCGCGGGCAGGCTCGGCGCGTGCTTCGGTCGCGCTGCGCGCGAGCGGCGCGGCAGCCATACCAGCAGTGCCAGGAGCAGCAGCGGCCAGAGGAGGTAGAACTGTTCCTCCACCGCCAGCGACCAGTAATGCAGCACCGGGCTGCCGTCGCGGTCGCCGGCGAGGTAGTCGGTGCTCTGCCAGGCAAAGCGCAGGTTCACCGCATACAGCGCCGCCGCCGCGATGTCGCCGGCCACCAGCGGGAAATCCACGGGAGCCAGCAGAAGGCGGCCGCCAATCGCCGTCATCACCAGCACCAGCGCCGAGGCCGGCAACAGTCGCCGCGCGCGCCGCGCGAAGAAATTGGCGAGGTTCACGGCACCGGTGCGCGCGATCTCCGAGAACAGGATGCCAGTGATCAGGAACCCGGAGATGACGAAGAACACGTCCACGCCGACGAAGCCGCCGGCAAAGCCGGGCACGTCGGCGTGATAGCCCAGCACCGCCAGCACGGCCAGCGCGCGCAGGCCCTCGATATCGGTGCGGAACGCGGACGCTGTGGCGGAACGCGCGCCGCCGGGCTCGCTCATGACCCTGCTTTCCTCCCCACGCTGTTCCCGCGGCGTCACCGGGCTTCCGGATACAAAAAAGCCCTGGAAATCAGGGCCTTTTAGCTGCTCCGGGAAGTTCCGGCATGTGAGTTTGGTGCCCAAGGGGGGACTCGAACCCCCACGACTTTCGCCGCTACCACCTCAAGGTAGTGCGTCTACCAATTCCGCCACCTGGGCTGATTCTTCACGGCGGCCCGCCGTGGGCCGCGCATCATATCAAAATGTTGCGGGCCTCACTCGGACGCCGGAACCGGCGCTTCCGCAGGGGCCTCTTCAGCCGGCGGCGTCTCGGCCGCAGGCGCGGGAATGGCGGCCGGAGCCTCGATCTGCTGCGGGATCGCCGTCGGCGCGGCCGGCACCGTGGTGGCCGGCGTGACCGAACCCATGATGCCCAGATCCTCGCCCTGCGCGCCGGAGCCGCTGGACTTGTGCAGGTACATCGCCATGCCCAGCGACATCACCATGAAGATGGTGGCGAGAATGGCGGTGCTCTTGGAGAGGAAGTTGGCCGAGCCGCGCGCACCGAAAACGGTGGCGGATGCGCCGGCACCAAAGCCGGAGCCGGCCGCCGATCCGCTTCCCTGCTGCAGCAGGATGAACGCGATCATGGCGACTGCGACCAGCACATAGATGACGTTGAACAGGGTGTAGAGCATGGTTCGGTCTACCGCGCCGCGGCGGCGGCGATGGCAAGGAAATCCGTGGCGACGAGGGAAGCCCCGCCGATCAGGCCGCCATCGATGTCCGGCTGCGCGAACAGCTCGGCCGCATTGGCGGGCTTGACGCTTCCGCCGTACAGGATCGGAAGCGAGCTGGCTATGGTATCACCAATCCGCGCCACTTCGCCACGCACCCGCGCGTGGACCTCCTGCGCCTGCGCCGGCGTGGCGGTCAGGCCCGTCCCGATCGCCCAGACCGGCTCGTAGGCGAGGATGCTCCCGTCCAGCAGCTCGGCCCCCAGCGCCAGCACCGGCTCGAGCTGGGCCACCAGCACGGCGTGGGTTTCCCCGGCCTCTCGCTGGGCCAGGGTCTCGCCGATGCACAGGATCGGCACCAGGCCGGCCGCGCGCGCCGCGGCGAACTTCTGTGCCACCAGCGCGCTGGTTTCCCCGTGCAGCTCGCGCCGCTCGGAGTGGCCGACGAGTACGTGACTGGCACCCACGTCGCGCAGCATCGCGCCCGCGACCTCGCCGGTGTAGGCACCCTGCTGGTGGATATCCAGGTTCTGCGCCCCGAACGCGATCGCGCCGTCGCCGTGGCGCGCCGCCAGTTCGGCCAGATAGGGCAGCGGCGGAAGGACGATCAGATCCACGCCCGGCGCGGCCGGCGCGACGGCCAGCGCATCCACCAGGGAATGGGCGAAGGCACGGTCTCCGTGCAGTTTCCAGTTGCCGGCCACGATCCTGCGACGCATCGAGGACTCCACAGTCGAGAAGGAAGGGTCCAAGGATAGCCGCGGCGCGCGGGGCGGTCACGCCGGCCGCGCGTGGCACGGCGGCGCGGGGGCGGTTACGCTCGCCCGTCCCGTTCCGCGTGAGCACCGCCATGTCCAGCGTTCCCCATGCCCTCATCACCGGCGCATCCAGCGGCATCGGTGCCGCCATTGCGCGCCAATACGCCCGCCGCGGCGTGCCGCTGGTGCTGACGGCGCGTCGCGCGGAGCGGCTCGAGGCGCTGGCGCAGGAGCTGCGCCCGCAGGTGGAGTGCGTGGTGGTCGCGGCCGACCTCGGCGACCCGGAGGCCCCGCGCGCGCTGTTCGAGGCGCTGACCGAACGCGGCGTGAGCGTCGGTCGGCTGGTCAACAACGCCGGCTTCGGCGTGGCGGGCAACTATCTTTCTTCCCCGTGGGAAACCCACGCGCACTTCCTGCAGGTGATGGTGACGGCGGTGAGCGAGCTGACCTGGCGGTTCCTGCCGCAGATCCGCGAAAACCGCGGCCGCATCCTCAACGTCGCCTCGTTCGCGGGGCTTGCTCCGGGGTCCAGCGGGCAGACGCTTTACGCCGGGGCCAAGAGTTTCCTGATCAAGTTCAGCGAGTCGCTGGCGCTGGAGAATGCGCGCTACGGGGTCAACGCGTGCGCGCTGTGTCCGGGCTTCACCTATTCGGAGTTCCACGATGTGACCGGCACCCGCGCGCTGGTTTCCCGGCTGCCCCGATGGATGTGGCTGGATGCCGAGGACGTCGCGCGCCAGGGCGTGGAAGGCGTGGAGGCGGGCCGCCTGATCGTGGTGCCCGGTGCCGGCTACAAGATGCTGCGCCTGGCCTTCAAGTACCTGCCGGATTTCGCGGTCCACCGCATGATGGCGCGCAACTCGCGCCGCATGCGCGACGATCGCTGAGCCGTCGCACGCCGTCAGGCCAGCAGCACGAACACCGTGATGATCACCAGCATCGCCAGCGGATACAGGCTGGCGCGGTCGAACAGGCGCGCGGCGCGGCGGCCATCGTGCGAGCGGAACAGCCGATAGCCGGGCACCAGCAGCAGGAAAAAGCCGGCGGCAAAGGCCGCGAGCCGATACGCCAGCCCCAGATCCAGCGGCGACATCACCGGCAGGCACAGGCTCAGCGCCACGGTCACGACCAGCGACACCAGCACCACCGTGCCGGCCACGCGCGGGCCGAACACCAGCGGGATGGTGCGCGCGCCGACGCGGCGGTCCTCTTCGACATCGTTCCAGTCGGCCGGCACGTTCTGGCCGCCGATCTCCCAGGCCATGATCCAGGCCGTCATCAGCCCCAGCCACGGCAGCGACGGCTCGGGCACCACCACCAGCACCGCGGCGATCGCGCCCAGCGACTTGACCACGCCGCTCACCACGACGCGCCACCAGGTCACCTTGAACAGAAGGCAGTAAACGATTTCCAGGATCGGCGCGGCCAGTACCACGACCAGCAGCCAGGGATTGAGCCACCACGCGCCGGCGAGAGCGATGAGATACCAGACGGAAAACCACGCCAGCCCGCGGCCGAAGCCGAGCTTGCCCCGGGCGATGGGATAGCGCAGGTCGGAAGCTTCCACCGAATAGCCCGCGTTGGGTCCGCTGCCGGCGAATTTTTCGCGGTCGACCTCCACACCCACCAGATCGTTCAGCGCATAGATCGCGGTGTAGCCCGCCAGCGCCGTGACCAGCGCCACCGCCAGCACGTCCCAGGCCGGGAAGCGCCCGAGCCAGAGCAGGGCCGCGAAGCCGGGCATGGCGATATCGATCACGCCGTGGGTGGAGCGCGACAGGGCGAGGTAGGTGCGCATGTCAGCTCTTCTTGACGAAGCTCATCATGTAGTTGACGTCTTCCTTGCCGTGCGCGACGCGGAATTTCTTCGTGAGCGGATTGAACATGAGGCTGGCGCTGCGCAGCCAGGTCAGGCCCGCGGCCTCGGACCACGACCGCAGCTCGGTCGGGCGCACCAGCTTTTCGTACTGGTGGGTGCCGCGCGGCAGGATGCGCATGACGTACTCGCCGCCGATGATGGCGAACAGCCAGGCCTTGAAGCTGCGGTTGATGGTGGAAAAGATGGCGTGGCCACCGGGCTTGAGCAGGCGCGCGCACGCCGCGATGATGGCGGCCGGATCGGGCACGTGCTCGATCATCTCGAGGCACGTCACCACGTCGTAGGTGCCCGCTTCCTTTTCCGCGAGTTCTTCCACGGTCTGGATGCGGTAGTCGATCGTCAGCCCGCTCTTGGCGGCGTGCTGTTTCGCCACTTCCAGGGTCAGCTCGGACTGGTCGATGCCGACCACGTCGGCCCCCGCCTGGGCGAGGGTTTCGGTCAGGATGCCGCCGCCGCAGCCCACATCCACCACGCGCTTGCCATTGACGTCGGCGTGGTCGAAGGTGAACTGGCTGCGCAGCGGGTTGATGACGTGCAGCATCCCCATCTTGCCGGCGGGATCCCACCAGAGCTGGGCGACGCGGTCGAATTTGCTGACCTCCTGGCTGTCAACATTCGATGGCTGGTTCATGGCTGGCCTTGATCCGGGAGTGAAGGGCGAGCACCGCGGCATCGAGCTCGGCGCGTGAAATGTCGTTGAGAAAGAGGCAGTGTCCGATGCCGGTCGGCATGGGGACGCGCTGCAGGCCGTTACGGTGCTTGACCCGGTCCAGCAGCGAGGCCCACATCAGGTCGGTGTCCAGCACGCCGTAGTCCAGGCCCGCGTCGAGCGCCTCGACCAGCGCGAAGATGCGATCGGCTTCGAACGCCGAAAGCAGGCCGCGGGCCTGCGCGATGCAGGTGGAAACCAGGATGTCGAGCAGCACCGCCTCGCCGTGCAGCAGGCGGTGCTCGTGGCGCGTCTCCAGGCCATAGCTGAAGGTGTGGCCGAAATCGACCCGGCGCGCCAGATCTTCCTCATGCAGGTTGGGAACCAGTTCCTCCAGCATGCCGCCGATGGCGCCATCGAGGATGGCTTCGCCCGCCGGCTCGGAGAAACAGGTCGCCACCGCGCGCGCGGCGTCGCGCTCGAGGCGCTGGAACAGGCCGGCGTCGCGAATGATGGCGAGCTTGATGATCTCGCACACGCCGTTGACCAGGTGCCGGCGCGGCAGGGTCGGCAGGAAGCTGCGGTCGAGCAGCACCGCCAGCGGCGGCTCGAACGCACCCAGGCGGTTCTTGTTGCCGTTGAAGTTGATGCCGGCCTTGATCCCGAGCGCGGCATCGACGTAACCCATCAGGGTGGTGGGCACCTTGATATGCGGCACCCCGCGCCGGTAGCTCGCCGCGACGAAGGCCACCACGTCGGTCAGCACGCCGCCGCCGATCGCGATGACGGGCTCATCGCGCCGGTGGATGGGGAAGGCATCGAGCGCGCGCGCGATGTCCTGGTAGATCTCGCTGTTCTTGTGCTCTTCGCCGCCCGGAAACACCTGGATGCGCGCCTCGATGCCGCGCTCGCGGAAATAGCCGCGGATGCGCTCGCCGTGCAGGCGATCCACGGTGCCGTCCACCACCACGAAACGGCGCCCGTGCGGGTTGCCGAAGGACATCAGGAGATCACTCGCCGGGTCGAACAGCGCCGGGGCCTTGATCACGTCGTAGGCGATCGGGCGCTGCACCCGCACTTCCCAGCGCTGGGGGGGCACCGCGCTCATGCCGCATCCAGCCAGTCGGCGCGGCGCGCCAGGATCTCGCGCGCCACGCGCTGCGCATCGTGCAGCGAATGATTGCGCCAGCGCCCGCACTGCTCGATGTTGGCGTAGGGCACCGCCGTGGCCTGCTGCATGTCCTCCAGGATCTGCGCCAGGGTATCGAGGATCACCGGCACGCGGCCCTCGTTGAGGAAGCCCAGGTACAGGCCGGTCTGGCAGCCCATGATGCCCACGGAAAGAAAGGTGCCGGGCAGGAGGCGCGAGAAACCTTCCAGCAGGAAGTGTTCGACCGAGTGCAGTTCGGTATCGGTCAGGTACTCCCCCGCGTTGGGGCGGCGGATGCGCAGATCCACCGCGTACACCACGTCGCCCTTCTCCCCGGGCGTGGCCGAACGCAGCTTCACCGCCGGAGCCTTCAGCCGGCGGTGGTCCAGCTCGCCCACGAGATCAGCGGGCCAGCCCAACGCACTCGCATCGATCATGGCCACCTCCGATCAGTGCGCCGCCGCCAGCGGCGCCAAGTGCCGGTAGCTGTCATCGAGCGCCTTCTGCCAGCCCTCGACGTGGTGATACAGCTCCACCGAACCGTAGCCGGAGAAACCGCCCTCCACCAGCGCCCTGAAACTGCCGGCCAGATCCAGCGTGCCCTCGCCCGGAATCTCGTGGAAATGCACGACGCCCGTGAGGGTGTTGGCCACCATCCTGTCGACCCGCGCCGCACCCCTCGCTCCGCGCAGGTAGCCGACCACCGGGCGGGCGCGTTCGAGCACGTCGTAGCTCAGGCCGGGCATGGAGATGAGGTAGGTGAAGATCTCGTCATCCAGCGCGGAGCTGCCGGCGTAGAGGCTGGAATAGCCCACGACCTCGAGGTCTTTTCTCACCCCGGCGCGATCCAGCAGCGTTTCGATGCGCCTGGCGCGCGCCGCACTCGGTGCCGCCTCGCGGAAGTGGATGGGATGGTCGCGGTCCAGCAGCAGGAAGTCGGCGGTGTCCTCGAAGTGCACCAGCACGCTGGCGAAGTCGAGATCCGGCGCGAGATCCTCGCGATCGTGCACGATCTTGAGGTTGTAGCCCTCGCGCGCATCGGAAATATGCAGGTAGCGCGCCTGCGGCGCGGCGGCGCGCAGCGCGTCGAGGTAATTCTTCTCCGAGCAGTAGGCGTGGCAGATGTCGATGTGCAGCTTGAACCTGGGCGAATTGACCTGGTCGAGCAGGGCCAGACCCTGCGCCATGGTTTCGATGTGCATGCCCGGCTCGGGCTCGATCAGGAGGGTCATGTCCTCATCGTCGCGGATCTCGCGCAGGCATTCGTGGATCGACTCGGCCAGAAGTTCACCCGGGTCCACGCCGGGGTTGGCCACGTGCTCGTCACGGATGAAGCCGCTGCCGAAGGTGACCAGGTTCACGCCCAGCCCGCGCGCGACGCGGATGCCGCGCTTGACCAGATCGATACGACGCATGCGCGCGGCCTTTTCCAGCGCCATCAGCGAGGGCTCGTGCGGGCGGTGCGGGTCGAAGAAATGCGAGGCCGTGGCCACGCAGGCCGCCGTCACCCGGCGCGCATCCAGGCGCTTGCGCACCACCGCCAGGTAGTCGTCGTCGATGTTGAACGGGTTGAACTGGTCGCGATGGAACGAGATTTCGATGCCCTCGTAGCCGGCGCGGTCCACCGCGTCGATGGCGTCGAGGAAGTCGAGGTTGGTCAGTCCGAACGTGCTGTAGCTGAGCCGGATCGCACCCATGGCTGGCCTCCGGGAATGAAAAGCATTGCATTCTAGCGCGTTCCGCCGACGCAAGGCGTTGATGGCCGTACCACGATTCACGCCCGCTCGGCCGCGGGTCCGGCGCGTTCGGGCACCTGCGGGGCGCGGCCCTTGCCGCCGCCTGTTGCCCGGAGTAGGGTCGGTCCTGCGCCGGGGCAATGGGGTTCCGGTGCCGCGCAGGACGGGCCGATGGATGCTTCAGTGCCGCTCCGGGTTGCCAGCCGTCCGTCCCGATCCGGGACAGGGCCGGCGACCGGGGGGCGCGATCCGTGGCCGGCTCCGCTTTCTCCTGCCTCCACCGTGACCGGATTCCCGGCCCGGTCATCACGTCGGAACATTCTCCTTCTCCGCCGGTCCCTCCCGGTGGCGGGCAACCTTGCCCGCCCGTCCACGTCAGCACTGACCCCACGGAGGTTCATCGACATGTTCGAAGCACAGCCGCAGAGCGAAATCGACGCATTGTTGCAGCACGACAGCGAGTTTCGCCGGCTCTATCAGCACCACCAGAAACTTGACCGGCAGGTGGCCGACGCCACCGTTGGCGCGCTGCCGCTTGGTCCCGGCACGCTGTCGCAGATGAAGCGCGAGAAGCTGGCCGCCAAGCAGCGCCTCATGCGCTGGTACGAAGAGCGGCGAACGCACTGAGGCCATCCGGGCCGCAGCCTTCGGGGCCGCTGCGAATCCTGCGCGGCGGCCTCAGGCAGTACCGACCGCAGCGCGGACCAGGTGTTCGAAGCGGTCACGGTCGTAGGACATCAGGATGCGCGCGTTGGCGGGACGCCCGGTGCGGCTGAGCCAGTCGACCACGGTCATGCCGCGCGCGTGCTCGCCGGCCAGTTCGACCGTGAGCGCGCGATCCACGGTCTCCAGCGCGCACTCCGGTTCGAGGACCTGCGCCATCGCCAGCGCATCCGCACTGTGCCATTCCGGGCCGCGCAGACCCGCCGACCAGGCGCGCGTCTGGCGCGAAATCGCGTCGTAGAAGCGCGCCAGCTCATGGTCGGCGGCGAACCAGAGGTCGCACTGTTCGTGCGCCAGCCCGTGGCGCAGCGTGGCTTCCCAGTCCACCAGTTCGAAACGCGGCCAGCGCTCGAACACGATGCGCGCGGCTTCCGGATCGAACCCGGTGTTGAACTCGACCGGCAGGCGCGTGTTGCCGCGGCCGGTGACCGCACCGCCCATCACCACCAGGCGCGGCACGCGCTCGGGCAAGTCCGGATCGAGCGACAGCGCCAGCGCCAGGTTGGTGAGCGGGCCGAGCATCACGAAGGTCAGCTCGCCCGGATGCGCGTGCGAAAGCCGGAGCATGGCGAGCGCGGCGTGTTCGGCCTCGGGCCGGCGCGCGGCGGGCGGCAGGTCGGTATCGCCGAAGCCATCGCGTCCGTGCACATAGGCCGCGTCCTCGGGAATGGCGACCAGCGGCACCGGCGCGCCGGGAAACACCGGCGCGTCGATCCCGGCGATCTCGCACAGCTTCAGGGCATTGGCCAGGGTGTGGCCAAGACCGACATTGCCGGCGGTGATGGTCAGCGCCTCGATCCGGCAGCGCGGATGGGCGTGGGCCATCAGGATGGCGAGCGCGTCATCCACGCCCGGGTCGGTGTCGATCAGCAGCCGCTGGGTCATCTTTTGTCTCCGTGAACAGGTCGCTGGATCATTGGGCGCGGTGCGCGCGGGCGGGTGTCGGATTCCCCGGTTTGGCGCTTTGCCGGGCCATCGCGTAGGCTTGGGGAATCGGGAGCTGGCGCCGGTTGCCGTTTCCGCAGGGGGAGAATGGCCGAATGATCCGTGTCTATCTGGTGGACGACCACGAGCTGGTGCGCACCGGCTTCCGCATGCTCCTGCAGCAGCACACCGACTTTTCCGTGGTCGGCGAGGCCGGCAGCGGCGAGCAGGCGCTGGCCGAGCTGCGCAAAACGCCGGCCGACGTGGTGCTGTGCGACCTGCACCTTCCCGGCATCAGCGGGCTGGAGGTCACGGATCGGCTGACCCGCAGCGACTCGCCCGCGCGCGTCATCGTGGTATCGGCGCAGGAGGACGGCCCGCTGCCGCGCCGGGTGCTTGCCGCCGGTGCCAACGGCTACCTGGGCAAGGCCGCGCCGGCCGAGGAGCTGCTGCGCGCGATCCGGGACGTGGCGCGCGGCAAGCGCTACATTTCCGCCGCCGTGGCCCAGCAGATGGCGATCAGCAGCCTCGATACCACCGGCTCGCCGTTCGAGCAGCTCTCGGTGCGCGAACTGGAGGTGGCGATGCTGCTGGTGCAGGGCCTGCGCATGACCGTCATCGCAGACAACCTCAACCTCAGTTCGAAAACCATCGCCACGCACAAGTACCACCTGTTCGCCAAGCTCGGAGTGAACGACATCGCCTCGCTCACGCGGCTGGCGCTGCAGCACGGGCTGGCCGCGAACTGAGGTTCCCTCGGGCATCGCCCGGCAGCCACGGCCGGTGCCGTGGCACCGGCCGCTGGCCCTCACGATCCAGACCGCTCGTCTGTGTCCGATCCGACCGCCGGCCGCGCATCGGGAGCCTCCTCGGCTTCCGCAGGCGGCTCGGAATCGGCCGGATCCGGCGTTGCGTCCGGTTCTGCGGCAGGGCGCGGCTCGGGCGCGGCGAACAGGCTGCCCTGCTGGCCGCGTGCGTGCAGCGCCGAGGCGACCGCGCTGGCCACCGACATCCGCACCGGCTCGGCCGGCCCGCGCCGCTCCAGCGGCGCGGGCACGGGAGCAAACACCGAGCTCATGGCATCGGCGGCCGGTGCCACCGGTTTGGCGGGTGCCGGCGAGGATTCGTGTGCCGAAAGCGGAGCGGCGGGTACCGGCGTCGGCGCGGACTCCGCCGCGACTTCGATCGGTGCCGGCGCAGGCTCCGCCACCGGTGCAGGGACCGGCGCAGGGCTCGGAGCCGGGATCGAAACCGCCTCGACCGCAGCCGCCGCCTCGGAATCGGCGCCAGGCGCGGCTTCCGGCTCGCTCGCCTCGGCAGGCACGGGCACGGGCACGGGCACGGGCACGGGCACGGGTGCAGGTGCAGGTGCAGGTGCAGGTGCAGGTGCAGGTGCAGGTGCAGGTGCAGGTGCAGGTGCAGGTGCGGGCACGGGAGCCGGCGCCAGAACCGGCGCCGGACGCAGGGCCGGCGCGGGTGCCGGACGAACTTCGACTGGCCCGTCGGCCGCTGCCGGGTCGCGACCGTCGGGCGCATCGGCGCGGGACGCGGCGGGCATCGCGCCCTCGTCGCCATCCTCGTCCTCCAGATCCAGGTCGTCGGCCGACGTGCCGCCGTTTTCGGCCGCGCCCTCGTCCTGACGACGGCGGCGACGGCCGCCGCGGCGACCACGGCGGCGACGCGAGGACGCGCTCGCCTCTTCGCTCGGCTCGGTGCCTTCCGCTGTCACTGCCACACCTTCGACCGGCGCTGCCGCCGCAGTGTCGATGGCTTCGCTCTCCGCCTCGGCCACCGGCGCACCGCGCGCCGGCACGGAACGGAGGTTCGATTCGACGGCGTCCTTCGCGGCCTCCGGCGCGGACTTGCGCTCGCCCGCCGGAAGCTGGACGTCGCGCGGCACGCTGCCGGTCGAGGCGATTTCCTTGTCCGGCGCGGGCCTGGCGCGACCCGGCTCGCGATTGTCGGCGCGCGCCTGCTGGCGCGCATCGCGCTTGCCGCCCGCCTCCGCGCGCGGCGCATCGGCACGCTTGCCGGCGCGATTGCCCTGCGCCTCCTGCACGGATTCCTTCGCCGCCGTGCCGGCACGCGGTTCCTGCCCACCGGGCCGACCGCGCTCCTGGCCACTGCGCGAACGCTGCTCGCCGCGCGCCTTGTCGCCGCGGCCATCGCGACCGTCGCGGCGACCGTTCTGGCCGGTACCCTGACCCGGTCGCGGTCCGCGCGCCGGCGGCGTGCCTTCGCGGCGCGCGGCGGGAGCCGGCGTCGAGGTGGAATCACCGCCGCCGAACAGGCCGGCGAGCCAGGCAAAGAATCCGCGCTTGGGAGCCGTCACCCGCGATGCAGGCACGGCGGCGGCCGCGACCTTCGCCGGAGCCGGCGTCGGCTGCGGCTTCTCCACCGGCATTTCCTCGCGGATCGGTGCCGGCTGGCTGGGCCGCACCGCGGTCACCGCCGGAGTGGGCGGGATATTGAGGTTGGCGCGGGTCAGCGCGTGCACTTCCTGCTTGCGTGCGGTGGTGCGGCGATAGCTCGGCTTGCCGCTCTCCTCCTCGTCCAGTTCGTTCTCGCGGATGCGGCTGACCTCGTAGTGCGGAATCTCGAGCTGGGCATCGGCCACGATGACCGCCGGCACGTCGTGGCGCTGCTCGATCTCCATCAGCGCACGGCGCTTCTCGTTGAGCAGGAAGTTGGCCACTTCCGAAGGTGCCAGCACCAGCACCTGGCCGGTGTTGTCCTTCATCGCCTGCTCTTCCACCAGGCGCAGGATCGACAGCGACAGGGATTCCACCGAGCGCACCCGGCCGTGGCCCTCGCAGCGCGGGCAGATGATCTGGCTGGATTCGCCCAGGCTCGGGCGCAGGCGCTGGCGGCTCATTTCCAGCAGGCCGAAGCGCGAGATGCGGCCGACCTGAACGCGCGCACGGTCGTACTTGAGCGCGTGCGCCAGGCGGTTCTCGACCTCGCGCTGGTGCTTGGAGGAGCCCATGTCGATGAAGTCGATCACCACCAGACCGCCGAGGTCGCGCAGGCGCATCTGGCGCGCCACTTCCTCGGCCGCCTCCAGGTTGGTGTTGAACGCGGTTTCCTCGATGTCGCCACCCTTGGTGGCGCGCGCCGAGTTGACGTCGATCGCGGTCAGCGCCTCGGTCTGGTCAACCACGATCGAACCGCCCGAGGGCAGGCGCACGGTGCGCTCGTAGGCGTTCTCGATCTGCGATTCGATCTGGAAGCGGTTGAACAGCGGCGTGGTGTCCTTGTACAGCTTGAGCTTGCGCAGGTTCTGCGGCATCACCTGCTGCACGAAGTCGCGCGCGTCATCGAACATTTCCTGGCTGTCGATGAGGATCTCGCCGACGTCGGCGCGCAGGTAGTCGCGCAGCGCGCGGATGATCAGGCGCGACTCCTGGTAGATCAGGAAGGGGGCGGGCTTGGACAGCGCCGCGTCGGTGATCGATTTCCACACCTGCAGCAGGTAGTCGACGTCCCACTGCAGCTCTTCCGCGTCGCGGCCGACGCCGGCGGTGCGGATGATGACGCCCATGTCGTCGGGAATCGACATGCGGTCCAGCGCCTCCTTGAGCGCGGCGCGGTCGTCTCCCTCGATGCGGCGCGACACCCCGCCGGCACTCGGACTGTTGGGCATCAGCACCAGGTAGCGCCCGGCCAGCGAGATGAAGGTGGTCAGCGCCGCGCCCTTGTTGCCGCGCTCCTCCTTGTCCACCTGCACGACCACTTCCTGGCCTTCGCGCAGGAGCTCCTTGATCGTGGCCTTGTTCGGATTCACGCCCTCGACGAAGTAGTCGCGGGAAATTTCCTTCAGCGGCAGGAAGCCGTGCTTGTCGGCACCGTACTCGACGAAGGCGGCCTCGAGCGAGGCCTCGAGCCGGGTGATCCGGCCCTTGTAGATGTTGGACTTCTTCTGTTCCTTGGAGGGTTGCTCGATGTCGATGTCGTACAGCGTCTGTCCATCGACGATGGCCACGCGCAGCTCTTCTTGCTGCGTGGCGTTGATCAGCATTCTTTTCATGGTGTTGCGATTCCTCACGCGCTCTAGCCGCAAGGAACGCCGGGTGCTCCGCGCCCAGTTTCGGGGGCGGCGTCCGGTCGCGCCAGGCGCGGACCGTCGCCGTGCAGAATCTCCAGCGCATCGAACCGTCGGGCATTTCCCGCGGGAGCGCGATTTCAAACCTAAAGGGAAAGCCGCTGGATGCTCTCGCATCCGGTCGGCCTACAAGCCGAAAAGCCGTTGCATGCACTTTTCGGGCGAACTGCCTGTCCCGGCACCGCGCAGCGGATACACTTGCACGCAGGTTGCGTGCCGCTGCCAGACCTGCGCCGGAACCCTTGCTGCCCGCCAACCAACTCCGGCGTGCAGCCAAATCCTGACGTTATCTCGCTTGTACAGTGTAGCAATCCCATGACAACGGCGGCAAACGGGCCCGGATCCGGGGTCCGGCGGGTGCAGGTCGACGCCGACCGTGCCGGCCAGCGGATCGACAATTTCCTCACCGGCCAGCTCAAGGGCGTGCCGCGCTCGATGGTGTACCGCCTCCTGCGCACCGGTCAGGTGCGCATCAACGGCAAGCGCGCCAAGCCGGACGCGCGCCTGGCCGAGGGCGACGAGGTGCGCATTCCGCCGGTGCGGCTGGACGAACCGGGCACCCCGACGCGCCCGCCGGAGCGCCTGCTGGCGGCGCTGGAGGCGGCCATCGTGTTCGAGGATGCGCGCCTGCTGGTGCTCAACAAGCCCTCGGGCATGGCCAGCCACGGCGGCAGCGGCATCAGCTTCGGGGCGATCGAATCGCTGCGCGCGCTGCGCCCGGACCAGACGCTGGAGCTGGTGCACCGGCTCGATCGCGACACCTCGGGCCTGCTGGTGGTGGCCAAGAAGCGTTCGGCGCTGGTCGAACTGCAGGCCCTGCTGCGCGAGGATCACGGCGCGGGGCTGACCAAGCGCTACCTGGCCCTGCTCACCGGACGCCTGCCCGACGGCACGCTGACGGTGGATGCGCCGCTGCACATCGGCCTGCGCCAGGGCGGCGAGCGCCACGTCCAGGTGCATGCGCAGGGCAAGCCGTCGGTCAGCCACTTCCGCGTGCTGGAGCGGCGCGGCGGACACTCCTATTGCGAAGTGCGGATCGAAACCGGGCGCACCCACCAGATCCGCGTCCACGCCGCCCACCTCGGCCATCCGGTGGCGGGCGACGACAAGTATGGTGCCGAGGACGTCAACCGGCGACTGCGCGATCAGGTGGGCCTCAAGCGCTTGTTCCTGCACGCCGCCTCGCTGGAATTCGCGCTGGACCAGGGCAACGCACCCTACCTCCTCAACGCGCCGCTGGCTCCGGAACTGGCCGACGTTCTGGACCGGCTCTGACCGCGCCGCACGGGGCATGTCGCGCATCGCAGGTCGGGGCTGCGTTCCCGACGCGGTGTTCGGCGTCCGGCGGCTACGAAGCATCGAAGCGTCACGTTGAATGGCATCCGGCGTCCTGCAACCGTGCGCGAGGCGTTATCCTGCGCCGGTTCCCACGTTCTGCACCCCCGGAGGCGGCATGTTCACCCGTTTGATGAATGTCTTTCGCGGCTTTCTGTCGCTGTTCGTCTCAGGCATCGAGAAGCGCAATCCCGAGGCACTGCTGGAGCTGGAGCAGGAAAACCTGCGCAAGCAGATCGGCAGCTACAACCAGAGTCTGGCCGCCCACGCCGGCCTGGCCGAGCGCCTGATGAGCCAGGTGCGCAAGCTGGAAGCCGAGGACAGCGATCTGCGCGCCAAGACCCGCGCGCACCTGCGTGCCGGGAATCAGGCCGCCGCCGCCCAGCTCGCCCTGCGCCTGCAGACGGTGGCGCGCGAACTGGTCGAGAACCGCAGCCAGCTGGAGAACGCCGAGGAAACCTACAGGAACCTGGTCAAGGCCCGCGACGTGGCGGTGAGCGCGGCGCGCGCCAAGATCGATAGCCTCAAGGGCGCGATCAACGACATGCGCATGAAAAAGGCGCTGGCCGACATGAACGAGATGGCGGCCGGCATGATCGGGCAGATCGGCGACTCGGGCGACACCCTCAACCGCCTGCACGAGATGGTCGAGGAAGAGCGCACCAAGCAGGCCGGCCGCGCGCGCGTGGCGAAGGATTCCATCGACATGGGCGAGATCAACCTCAAGGAAGCCGAGCAGCAGGCCCTGGCCGACCAGGCACTGGCCGACTTCGCCGCCGCCGAGGGCCTCACCCTGGAAGGTGCGCCGCTGCCGCAGCCGGCCGAGCGCAGCATGGGTTCGACGCCGCGCGCCAGCGACAGCGAATCGGCGTGAGCCTCATTTCTCCCTTTCCCCGCCCGCGGGGAGAGGGAGTCCGTCTCGATTCCTGGATAGGCCCAGATGCCGCTGGAACCGCACGCACCCACCTGGCTGTCCGAACTGGCGCTTGCCTACGAGAGCGGTGCCCACGGGCAGTTCGTGCTGTACGGCAACAGCGCCGACCGCTTCGTGCTGGACGGCCGGCTGGTGTCCCTCACCCGATACCTTGACGCCCAGCTCCTGGGCGGTTTCCAGGTGGTGTTTTCCTACGATGCCGGCAACGGGCTGGCCGTCACGCGCGGTGCCGAGCGGCTGCGCGACTGGCCGGCCTTCGAGAAGCTCGGCCCGCTGCCGCGCGAGCCGCGCGCGGCGCTCGACGTGGTGGCACGCTACCTGCGTTACCGCGCCAACCTGCGCGCGCTGGGGCGCGGCGAGGACGAGCACATCGCCTTCATCCTGCGCGGCGTCGACCAGTGGCTTCCGGGCGGTCGTCCAGGTGATTTCGAGATCGCCAGCCTCGCCAGCCTGATCCGCGACTTCGCCAGCGAAGCACCCTATTCCGAGCTCGCGTTCGCCAGTTTTCTCATCGCCGACAACCTCAACGATCTGCACCCGCAGGTCGCCTTCAACCCGCGCGTGGCGCGCCTGCGCATCCCGCTGCCCGACGTGCCCCGGCTCACCGCCGCACTCGCGCAGCTGCGCCTGGACCACCCGGCCGCGTTCGATCCCGGGCAGGGCGACGAAACCGCCGCGCAGGCGCTGGCCGGAGTCAGCATCAGCGCGCTGCAAAGCCTGGTGCGCCAGCGCGCGCACGAGCACCGGCCGCTGCAGCCGGCGGATTTCGTCCAGGTGAAGAAGGCGCTGGTGGAGGGCGATGCCGCGGGCCTGATCGAATTCGTCGAATCGCGCCGCAGTCTGGACGACTACCACGCACCGGACGTGCTCAAGGACTGGCTGCGCCAGGACATCGCGCTGTGGCGCGCGGGCGATCTGCGCGCGCTGCCGATGGGCTACCTCCTGTGCGGGCCGGTCGGCACCGGCAAGACCTATCTGGTCGAGTGCCTTGCCGGCGAAGCGGGCGTGCCGGTGGTCAAGCTCAAGAACTTCCGCGACCGCTGGGTCGGTTCGAGCGAAGGCAACCTGGAAAAGATCTTCCGCCTGATCCGCGCGCTGGGGCGCTGCATCGTGTTCATCGACGAGGCCGACCAGACCCTCGGGCGGCGCGATTCGGGCAGCGGCGACAGCGGCCTCTCGGGCCGGCTGTATTCGATGATCGCGCAGGAAATGAGCGACTCGGGCAACCGCGGCCGGCTGATGTGGATGCTCGCCTCCTCGCGCCCCGACCTGATCGAGGTGGACCTCAAGCGCCCCGGGCGGGTGGACGTGAAGGTGCCGCTGCTGCCCACTGCCAGCGCGGAGGAAAGCGCGGCGCTGCTCAACGTCCTGCTCAAGCGCTTCGGCATCGCGCCCGGCACCGGGGCGATGGCCGGTCTCGCGCTGCCGACCCTGCTCACGCCCGGTGCCGCCGAGGCGCTGGCGGTCAAGACCTATCGCCTTACCCGCACCCGCGGGCTCGATGTCCTGGCGGCGCTGGAGGAGTGCCTGACCGGTTACCAGCCGCCGGTGCCGGCCGACGTGATGGCCTTCCAGATGCGCATCGCGATCCGCGAGGCCACCGACATGAAGTTCGTGCCGGAAGCCCTGCGCCACTATGGCGGAGACGCGACGTGAACTTCGCGCGCCGCCTCTGGGCCGCGTTCACGGCGCGGCCAATGGGAATGCCGATCCCACCCAATTTTTTCTTCCTCGGTGCCATGGGCCTGCTCGGCATCTTCCTCAGCCCGGGCTTCTGGCTGCTCGGTGCCGGTCTGGAGCTGGCCTACCTGCTCGGCATGGCCAGCAACCGCCGCTTTCGCGCGGCGGTGGAGGCCCAGGCGGCGCGCGAGGATCCCGGCGAGCGGCGCTACTTCACCCTGCTCGATGCGCTCGACCGCGAGCGGCGCGAGCGCCAGCGCACGCTGGAGCGGCGCGGGCGCGAGATCCTGGCGCTGCTCGACGCCGACCCGATGATGCGCAGCTACGCCGACAGCATCGAGCAACTGGTCTGGCTGCATCTGCGCATGCTCAGCGCCAGTCAGACCATTTCCCAGGTGCTGGTCGGCGCGCGCGAGGACAGCGCGCGGCTGCAGCAGCAGGAAGACGGCATCGACCGCCGCCTGGGCCAGGCCGATCTCGACCCGGAGCTGCGCCGCAGCCTGGAGCAGCAGAAGCAGGTGATCGATGCGCGCCAGGCCGCGCACGCCCAGGCCGCCCTGCGCGCCGAGCGCATCGACGCGGAGCTGGCGCGCATCGACCAGCAGGTTTCGCTGATCCGCGAGCAGGCGCTGCTGGCCGGTGATGAAAAGCGCATCGGCAGTTCGCTCGACGCCCTCACCTCGGCCTTCAACGAGGCCGACCGCTGGCTCGACAGCCAGCGCGACCTGCTGGGCGCGCTGGACCTCGATGAAACCGCCGCGCTGCCCCAGCGGGTGCTGCGCGGCAACCCCGTCACTGACAAACCCCTGTCCGAAGGAGAGTCGCGATGAAGTCGATCCATCCGCAGACCACCCGTGCCCGACGCCAGCGCGGCAACGCCGCCGGCGTCGTGATCACCCTCATCCTGATCCTGGCGCTGCTCGGTCTCGGCGGCTGGCTGGTGCTGCGCGACATGAAGACCCCCGACCTGCCGGCGGACGGCAGCCGCGATGCGGTCCAGGCGCGCGCGGAGGCGGTCGATGCGCCCGATCCGATCGAGCCGCTCACCGCACTGCCCGCCCTCGATGCCGCCGCGGCCTACCAGCCGCAGGGCGACATCATCGACGTGGACATCAGCGAGTACGCCGGCTACGCCGGCCTCGTGGTCGCCAACGGCGGGCTGGCACCCAATCCCGACTCCTTCTTCGCGCGCAACTACGGCTTCCAGGTGCGGCTGAAGCTGGAGGAGGAGGAAGGCTGGTCCAAGCTCAACAACGGCCGCGTCGCTGCCTCGGTGACCACGGTCGACACCCTCGCGGTGCTGGGACGGCAGTTCGACATCGTGGTGCCGGCGCAGATCGGCTTTTCGCGCGGTGCCGACCAGGTGGTCGTGGATGCGGGGATCACCTCGATCAACCAGCTCAAGGGGCGCGTGCTGGCGGCCTCGCAGTTCAACGAAAGCGAGTTCTTCATCCGCTACCTCGCCTCCGAAGCGGGCGTGCCGGTGAAGGTGCTGCGCGACCTCGACGCGCGGCCGGCGGCCGGCGAGCTGGGGCTGGTGTTCTACGAGGATGCCTTCGTGGCCTGCGACGCCTACGCGGCCGAGCTTTCCATCAGCCGCCCGCGCCTCAACGGCTGCGTCGGCTGGTCGCCGCGCACCGACGAGGTGGTGGCGGCCTCCGCGGGACGCGCCAAGGCGCTGGTCTCCAACCGCAACCTGCTGGTGGTGGCCGACATCCTCACCGTCAACAAAGGCTTCGCCCAGGCGCGGCCGGAGTGGACGAAAGGCCTGGTGCACGGCCTCATGGAAGGCAACCGCCAGGTGCGCGACACCCCCGAAGCGCATCTGGAAACGATCGCCAAGGCGTTCGGGTGGAGCGCGGCCGACGCGCGCGCCGAGCTGGCCAAGGTGCACCTGTCCAATCTGCCGGAGAACCTCGCGTTTTTCAGCGGCCAGATCGATGCGGCCGGCTCCTTCCAGGGCATCTTCCAGTCCTCGGTGCTGGCCTACGGCAACCTCATCCGCAACCCGGCCGACCCGGCGCGTTTCGTCGATACCCAGTGGCTCGATGCGCTGACCAAGGCGGGCCAGTTCGCCGGCCAGACCATCGCCATCGCGCCGATCCGCACCGGCGGCGCGGTGTCGCTGGAGGGCGACGCACTCCTCAGTCGCGACATCCGCTTCTTCTTCGAACCCAATTCCGCCGTGCTGGACCGCAACGCCAGCCAGAACCAGGAATACCTCGACACCATCCGCAACTTCCTGCAGGTCAGCCCCGGCTCGATCGTGCTGCTGCGCGGTCACGTCGACAACGCGCGCCTGCCCGAGTTCGAGAAGCAGGGCGGGCAGCCGCTGGTGCGCTCGATGGCGCTCAAGGCGATGGAGCTGTCGCGCCAGCGCGCCCAGGCGGTGCGCGACGCGCTGCTGGCGCGCTATCCGAAAATCGATCCGGCGCGCATCGAGCTGGTCGGGCGCGGCTGGGAGGAACCGGCCAGCCCGGACAGCGACCTCAACCGCCGCGTCGAGGTGCAGTGGTTCACGCTGGAATGACGCCGGTCGGCGCACCCGCCGCCCGGCCGCGCCGCATGCTGCGCCTGCTGCGCATCGCGCTGGTCGGGGTGGCCGCATACCTGGTCCTGGCCAACGCGCTGATCAATTCGCCGCTGCTCGAGCCTCTGGTCAACCGCAAGCCCGAGCGCTTCCAGATGGACTGGCAGGGCGGCTGGATGCTCTGGCCCGGCCGCATCACGCTCACCCGGGTGACGCTGGGCGGGCAGGCGCGCAGCACCGCCTGGGAAATCGGTGCCGACCGCGCCCGCGGCCGGATCGCCCTCTGGCCGCTGCTGCGCCGGGAACTGCGCTTCGCGTGGATCGAGGCTGACGCGCCGCGCGTCAGCGTGCGGCAAGTGGAACCCGCCCTGCCCGCGCCGCCGCACGGGGAGCGCGCGCTGCGCCTGGTGTTCGACCAAGTGCGGGTGGATTCAACCCTGCGTCTGGACGTCGGTGATGCCACGCTGGAAGGCCTGGCACAGGCCGAGGCGCGCTGGTACCAGCAGCTGCGCGGCGGCCCGTTCGAACTGCTGCCCTCGCGCCTGCACCTGCAGCAGGCACGGATGCTGCACGGTGGGCGCGTGTTGGTGCATGACGCAACGATCGATGCTGCGGCACGCATCGACGCCCACCGCCGGCGCGAGCATCCCGGCGCGGCGATCCTCGATCTGCTGGTCGCCGAACTGCGCCTTGACGCCGATGCGTTCGGCCTCGTTGCCAGCATCGCCGAAGACATGCAGGTGGCAACCCGCACCAGTGCGGATTCGGGACGGATCGAAGCCCGACTCGATCTCGACCACGGCCTGCTCGCGCCGGGCAGCGCGCTGGATCTGCGACTGCCGCTCGCCGTCACCGCGTTTTCCGGGCTGACGACGGATGGCGAGGCGCGGCTTGCGCTGCGCGCGCGTGACGACGACCTGGCGCTCGCGCTCGATCTGCCGCCGATTCCCGACCTGATCCAGCGCGCCAGCGCGCGGCTCGTGCTCGCTTCCCGCCGCCTGCCGCTGCCGCCCTGGCCGCAGCAGCTGGCGCGGCTCGATGGCGACATCGAGCTCGACTCGAAATTTCCCTCGCTCGCCGCCATCAGGCCGCTGTTCCGCCGCCTGCAGGACTTTGAACTGGAGGGTCGCGGCGAGGTGAAGGGCAGGATCCGGGTGACGGCGGGCCATCTGGCACCCGGCACCGCGCTGGCGATCCGCGACGCCGAGTTCGGCCTGTCCGCATACGCGCACCGCTTCCAGGGCGCAGCGCACGCGCGCGCCGACATCGAACCGGGGGATGGCGGCGAAGCGCGACTGGTCGCCTCCGTGGTACTCGATCGCTTCGACCTGGCACCCGCCGGAAAGCCCGACGCGGTGCTGGGCTCGGGCCGCGATTTGCGTCTGGAACTGGCCGGCACCGGGCAGATGCAGACCCTGGCGGACTCGCTCGATGTGCGCCTGCGATTCCGCGATGCCCGCCTGCCCGACCTCGCGCGCTTCAACCGCTATCTGCCGCCGCACGGCGTGAAGCTCCTCGCCGGGCGCGGCAGCATCGATGCCGACATGCGCATGCAGGTGGCGGAAAACCGCAGCGGCGGCACCTTCCTGCTCCGCGCCACGGAGGCCACCCTGAGCCTGGGCGAACTGGTGCTGCGCGGCAACCTCCTGGTCGATGCGCACCTGGCCGCCGCCAGCCTCGCCGAACGCCAGTTCCACCTGCCCGGTACCCGCATCGCGCTGCAGCACGTCGGCATCCTGCGGCCGGAAAGCGAAACGACGCGCGGCTGGTGGGGCGTGGCCGAACTCAAGGACGGCCTGATGGACTTCGAGCAGCCGATGGCGCTGGCGGTCGATGCGCAGGTGAAGCTGCGCGACGTGGCCCCGCTGCTTTCCGTCTTTGCCCAGCGCCGCCAGTTCCCGACCTGGATCCGCCGCCTGATCGACGCCGGCGAAGCCGACGCCAGCGCACGGCTCCAGCGCCAGGGCGAGTGCCTCGTCGTCGACGACATGCGGGCCAACAACGACCGCTTCGACCTCGAAGGGCGCATCCGCTACTGCGGCGAGCAGCCGTCCGGCCAGCTCCACGCCCGCTGGGGCGTGCTCGGCGTGGGCGTGGACGTGGACAACGGCCAGCGCCAGTTCCGCCTCAAGGGCGCAAAAAAGTGGTTCGAGGCGCAGCCCGGGTACGTTCGGGCGGCGAATTGACCCCGCGCTTCAATGCCGCGCGCGTGCTCCAGGTGGCACGGGGAGCGCGCGTCCGGGTCGGTGCCGGCGCGATGGCGGCGGCACCGGCGAATCCGCCATGCCCCCGGACTCAGGGATTTCCCGCCAGCCGCACGCCGTCGGCGATGATGCGGTATTCCACGGCGGCGACGTCGCCGCCGTTGCCGTCCGCCTTCATGTGCGCGATCTGCGCCGCGGTCAGCGCCTTGCGCGCGAGCGTGCCGTGCACGATGGCGCTGCCGGTGGAATCCTTCGGAATGAAGAAGGCATCCGCGCCGAACATCACGCGCGCGGCCTGGCCCTCGTGTTCGAGCACCATCCAGCAGCCCTTGCTCTGGCAGACCTCGGTGATGCGGCCGCTGTATAGCGCAGGCTTGTCGGCGTGGGCATCGAACGCGGCGATGGCCTCGGACACCGGCACGGCGGCACCGTCGGCAAAGGCTTCGCCGTAGGCGGTGTAGCCGCCGGCGTGGGCGAGGAAGGCGGCGGCGGAAAGCAGGCAGGCGGCGAGGAAGCGCATGGGAAGCTCCACGGAGCAGGGAAAGGTGGGCAGACGATAGCGGCGGACCTTCGCGCCTGCCAGAGGCCGCGCGCGGCACCAGCCGCCCGCCGCTGCGCGGCGCGCGCCCTGCGCTACCCTTCGCAGCCCATGACCGAACCCGTCTTTCCGATCGATGCGCTGCTGCCGGCGATCCGCGATGCGCTGGCGGCGCACCCGCGCCTGGTGCTGGAAGCGCCGCCCGGCGCAGGCAAGACCACGCGGGTGCCACTGGCCCTGCTGGATGCGCCGTGGCTCGACGGGCGGCGCATCGTGATGCTGGAGCCGCGCCGGGTAGCGGCGCGCGCCGCGGCGGGCTTCATGGCGCGCGGGCTGGGCGAGGCGGTCGGGCAGCGCATCGGCTACCGCATCCGCTTCGAGAACCGGACCAGCGCCGCGACCCGCGTCGAGGTGGTGACCGAGGGGATCCTGACGCGGATGATCCAGGACGACCCGATGCTCGACGGCGTCGGCGCGATCCTCTTCGACGAGTTCCACGAGCGCCACCTCTCCGGCGACCTCGGCCTCGCGCTCGCGCTCGACGTGCAGGCGCAGCTGCGCGAAGACCTGCGCATCGTGGTGATGAGCGCCACGCTCGATGGCGAGAAGCTTGCGTGCTTTCTCGATGCGCCGCGCCTGAGCTCGAAAGGCCGCAGCTTCCCGGTGACGATCTCGCACCCGCCGGCACGGCGCGACGAGCCGCTCGCCGCGCAGGTGCGGCGCTGCGTGCAGGACGCCTTCGCCGCGCACCCCGGCGACATCCTCGTGTTCCTGCCCGGACAGCGCGAGATCGGCGAGGCGCAGCGTGCGCTCGACGGCGCGGGGCTGGCGGCCGAGGTGCTGACGCTGCACGGCGAGCTTGCGGTCGAGGCGCAGGGCGCGGTGCTGCAGCCTTCCGCCGACGGCCGCCGCCGCATCGTGCTGGCCACCAACGTGGCCGAATCTTCGGTCACGCTGCCCGGCGTGCGCACGGTGATCGACTCGGGCCTGGCGCGCGAGCCGCGCTTTGATCCCAACTCCGGCTTCCCGCGCCTCGACGTGGTCACGATCCCGCAGTCCTCGGCCGACCAGCGCGCCGGCCGCGCCGGTCGCGTGGCCGAGGGCTGGTGCTATCGGCTCTGGCCGCAGTCGCAGCGGCTGGAACCTTCGCGCCGCCCGGAAATCGCGCTCACCGAACTCACTGGGCTGGCGCTGGAACTGGCGGCCTGGGGCAGCGACGCGCTGCGCTTCCTCGACCCGCCGCCCGCCGGCGCGCTGGCGGCCGGGCGCGACCTGCTCGAACGCCTCGGCGCGCTGTCGCACGGACGCATCACGCCGCTCGGCCAGCGCCTGCTGAAGCTCGGCACCCATCCGCGCATCGGCGCGATGCTGCTGGCACCGGACCTGCCGGAAGACGCGGCGCTGGCCTGCGATCTGGCGGCCCTGCTCGAAGCGCGCGATCCGCTGAAAGGCCCGCGCCGCGACGATATCGCCGCGCGCTGGCAGGCGCTGGCGGCGTTTCGCGCCGGCCGCACGCCGCCCGAGGCTTCGCGCGGCGCGCTGGCCGCGATCGACCAGGCTGCGAGGCAGTGGCGGCGGCGGCTGGGCGTGGGCACCGCAGCGCCGGCCGATGCCGCCGCCCATCGCCTCGGCGATCTTTTGATGTTCGCCTTCCCCGACCGCATCGCCCACCAGTATCCGTCCGACCCGCACCGCTACCAGCTCGCCAACGGCCGCAGCGCCACGCTCGCGCCCGACAGCGCGCTCTACGGCGAAGCGTGGATCGTCATTGCCGAGCTGCGCGAGGCCGAGCGCGACGCGCGCGTGCTGCGCGCCGCGCCCGTGGACGAGGCAGCGCTGGAGCGCGCTTTCGCGGCGCGCTTCGTGACCGAAGGCCGGGTGTTCTGGGATACCGACGCGCAGCGCATCGCGGCGCGGCGCGAACGCCGCTTCGACCGCATCCTGCTCGACGTTCGGCCCATCGCCCAGCCCGACCCGGCCCGTTTCGCCGACGCGCTGGTGGATGCGGTGCGCGAGGCCGGGCTGGAGGCGCTGCCCTGGACGGAGAACCTTCGCCAGTGGCGCGAGCGGGTGCGCTGCCTGCGCGACTGGCTGCCGGACGAGGCCGCGGCCCTGCCCGACGTTTCCGATGCCGCCTTGATGGCCACGCTGGACGACTGGCTGCGCCCGGCGCTGGCCGGCAAGCGGCGGCTGGATGCGCTGGGCGAGGCGGAACTTGCCGAGGCACTGAAGTCGCACGCCGACTGGACCGCGCGCCAGAAGATCGACGCGCTGGCTCCCACGCGCATCCTCGTGCCCTCGGGCCTGGAGCGCCCGATCCGCTACCAGCACGACGACGCGCCCGTGCTCGCGGTGAAGCTGCAGGAACTGTTCGGCCTGGCCGACACCCCGCGCATCGCCGCGGGCCGCGTGCCGCTCACCCTGCACCTGCTGTCTCCCGGCGGTCGCCCGCTGCAGGTCACCCAGGACCTCAAGGGCTTCTGGGAACGCACCTATCCGGAAGTGAAGAAGGAAATGAAGGGCCGCTATCCGCGACATCCCTGGCCCGACGATCCGTGGACCGCCACCGCGACCCACCGCGCCAAGCCGCGCGGATGAGTCACCGTGCGGATGGCTCCGGGAACGGGGGCCGGACGGATTCCGCCAGCGCCCGTTCTCCGCGGATCAGTAGGCCCACTCCAGATTCACCGCAATCTCGCGCCCCTTGCGATAGCGCCGCGACACTTCGTCGCCCTGGGTGAACTCCACCGCCGGGTCGAGCAGGTTGCGCAACCGCAGGCGCAGCTTCCAGTTTTCCGCGAAGTGGCGCGAATAGCTGAAGTCGAGCTGGCCGAAGGGCTGCTCGTATTCATCCGGCAAACCCTGCAGGCCGACCTTGCTGATGCGCTTTCCGCCCACGTTGTAGAGCAGCGTCGCCTCATGCACCGCCTCGGGATCGAACCAGGTCAGGGCGAAGTTGGTGAGATAGGGCGACTGGCCCTGCAGCGGGCGGGTGGCCAGGGTCTGGATGCCGGCGTTGGCACCCAGGTCCACTTCCGAATCGATGCGCGCATGGTTGAGGCTGAGCGCCAGGTCGTACCAGGGGATGGCGTTGCGCACCGCCTCGGGCACCCAGCCGGCGTCGGCAAAGTAGCCCAGGTTGCTGCCGATCTCGAACTCGATGCCCTGCACGTAGGCGGTATCGGCATTGCGCAACTCCAGCAGATCGCTCGACGCCGGCGTCCTCACCAGTTCGATCGGATCGTCGAAGTCCTTGCGGAACAGCGCCACCGACAGGCTGTCGGTGCCGGTGAAATAGTATTCCCAGCGCAGATCGTAGCTGGTGATCCTGGTCTGCTTGAGGTTGGGGTTGCCCACGACGGTCAGGTCCAGCGCCGGATCGGTGTAGGGCGCGCGCGACAGTTCGCGGAACTCCGGGCGGCTCACGGTGCGGTTCCAGGAGGCGCGCAGCTGGGCGTTGTCCGAGTAGGCCCAGGTCAGCGTGGCCGAAGGCAGGGTGTCGCTGCCTTCCAGATGCGCGGTCGTCGGCACCGCGCCGGGCAGGAACGGATCCTGGGTCACCACGCTCTGGTCGTTTTCTTCGCGCCGCACGCCGAGGTCGGCGCGGAACGCACCCAGGCGCAGGTCGGCGCGCAGATAGGCGGCATCGAGCGACTGGCTGGCCTGGTAGAAGTCGGTGGGCTGGCTGGCGGAGAGCAGTTCGAGGCGGCGGGCGTCGATGTTTTCCGGCGCGAGGATCTCGTCGATCGGGGTGCTGCCGGTCGGCAGCTGCGTCAGGTGGCGCACGCTGACGCGCCAGATTTCCGAGTCGCGGTCGCGCCGCAGGCGGCTGGCACCGGCCGACAGGGCCAGCTCGGCGTCGTTGCCCAGGATGAACGGCACGGACACGTCCAGGCGCGCCTCGCGCGCGTCGTCACGCATCATTTCCCAGCGCATCTGGGCCGGGAAGCTGGAGGTGTAGACGTACTCGTCGGCGGCGTTGCGGGTGTAGAGGTAGCTGCGCGCGAACGGCAGGTCGCGGGTCGCGTCCGAGTCGGTGACCTGCCAGCGCACCTGCGCATCGCCCGCGTTCGGGAAGCGGTGCTCGCCGCTGAGCTGCCGGCTGGTGAGCACGTTTTCCACCCACTCGCTCTGGGTGGTGCGCTCGGGCGTACCCAGTGCGCGCAGACCGGTGTCGATGCGGTCCTGCTGGAGACTCTGGGCCAGGCGCATGAGGGTGGCATCAAGGTGGTGGTTCGCGCCGACGTCGACGCCGCCGGAAAGGAACAGGCTGCTCGCCACGTTCTGCTCGGTACGCTCGCGCCGGTAGTCCTCGCTGGCGACCAGGCGACCGTCGCCGAGGCGGGCGTACTCGGCACGGTCCTCGTCACGCTTGTCCCAGCTCTGCGACCAGCGCGCGGCGCTGATGAAGCCCATGCGCAGGTCGTCGCCGCCCCACACGTCACCGAAGGACAGCGCCGCGTTGCCGTCCGGGCCAAGCGAGCGCTGCGATACGCCGAAGGGCTTGGCCATGACCTCGCGCCCCAGGTCCGCAAGCGCCTCCGAGCCGCGCGGCGGCAGCGGGCGCTGCAGCACGCCGGCAGGCGGCGCGCGCAGGCCGTCATCGCGCCCGAGCCAATCGCGATCACCGCTGGCCGATCGCCAGCCGTCCTTGCCGGTGGTGCCATCGACGAAGCCCAGGCCCAGGTCAGCCTTGAACAGGCGCGCCGCCGGAATGCCGCGCGTGCGCAGGTCCACCGTGCCGCCGCCGAACTCGCCCGGCAGCGCCGGGTTGTAGCTCTTGTTGACCTCGATGCCAGACAGCAGGCCGGCGGGAAACAGGTCCAGCGGCACCACCCGCCGGGTCGGATCGGGGCTGGGAATCTGGGCGCCGTTGAGCAGGGTCGCGGAGTAGCGTTCGCCCAGGCCGCGCACGTAGATGAAGCGATCGTCGACCAGGCTCAGGCCGGTGACCCGGCGCAGCGCCACGGCGGCATTGGAGTCGCCGCTGCGCGCGATCTGCTCGTAGGACAGCACGTCCAGCAGCTGCGCCGATTCGCGCCGCAGCTGCATGGCGTCGAACTGGCCACCGCCTTCTTCCACGACACGGGTCTGTTCCACGACGATTTCGGACAGCTCGGTGACCGCAGGATCGGGAGGTGCGGGCTCGGGCAAGGCGCTGGACTCGGCGTACGCCGGAAGAGAGGTCAGGGCGACCAGGATGGCAAGGCTGAGCGGGGAGGATTTCATCGGACTGCGGCACAAGGGAGAGGGGGTGCGTGGTGCCGACGCCGCAGCAGGACGCTGAGCGTGGTTCGGCACGACGGATGCCGCGCACGATATGAAATCGGGGTGACAGTCTCGTGACAATCCCGGGGGCGCGGCGGCGCGCCGGGTTCCCGGTCAGCTGCGGTTTGGCTTCGCTCTCTGCGCAGGCAGGCGCACAAACCGCTCCGGACCAGGGCCCCGAATCTACCCTGTTTGGGGTATAAACCCTGCGCGGGGGGCCGCAGGGCGCGCGGCTGCACGGAGCATCGCGCGCCCCAGATCAATGGGGTACTTCCCGATGAAACGACTCCTTGCTTCATGCATGAGCGCGGCGCTGGCCGTGGCCGGATGGAATGCGGCCGCCGCCCCGGCCGATCTCGATGCGATCACCTTCCAGACCATCGTGGCCGGCGGCGTCGGCGGCGCGCTGGCGGTGCGAAACGCCGGCGACGGCAGCAGCCGGCTGTTCGTGGTGCGCCAGGGCGGCATCATCAGCGTCGTGGACGCCGGCGGGGCGCTGCTGCCCACGCCCTTCCTCGACATCGGCTCCGGCGGCAGCGCGCCGCCGCTGGGCTTCACCACGGGCGGCGAGCGCGGCCTGCTGGGCCTGGCCTTCCATCCCCAGTACGCCACGAACGGGCGCTTCTTCATCAACTACACGGACGGCAGCGGCAATACGGTGGTGGCCAGGTACACGGTGTCCGCCGGCAATGCCAACCAGGCGGATCCGGCCAGCGGCAGCGTGGTGCTGCGCGTCTACCAGCCCTATTCCAACCACAACGGCGGCGACATCCACTTCGGCCCGGACGGGTATCTCTACATCGGCATGGGCGACGGCGGCAGCGGCAATGATCCCTGCAATTCCGGGCAGTCGCTGTCGCCGGCCACGATGGTCGGGTGCACCCCGAGCGCCGGCTTCACCGGCACCGCACCGGCCGGCGTGCCCCGCGGCAGCGCCGATTCACACGCGCTGCTGGGCAAGATGCTGCGCATCGACGTGGACAGCACCAACACGCCGGCCGGTGCCGACCTGTGCGGCGCCGACCCGGCGCTGCGCACCTACGGCATCCCGCCCGGCAATCCCTTTGCCGGCGACGCCGGCGGCGATGCGGCGGCGTGCGACGAGATCCACCACTACGGCCTGCGCAACCCCTGGCGCTTCAGCTTCGATCGTCTCACCCATGATCTGATCATCGGCGACGTGGGGCAGAACGCGTGGGAAGAAATCGACCTGGTGCCCGGTTCGGCCGCAGGGCTCAACTTCGGCTGGAAGGTGTGCGAGGGCTTCCACGTGCGCGGCAGCACAACGGCGCTGTGCGCGCTGGCCGGCCGCACCGACCCGATCCTGACCTACGGGCGCAGCATCGGGGTCTCGATCACCGGTGGCTTCCGCTATCGCGGCCCGTACACCAGCATCAGCGGCGTGCTGTTCTATGCCGAGGCCTACTACAACCGCCTGTTCGCAGCGACCGAGAGCGGCGGCAGCTGGACCCTGGCCAAGACCTGGAGCAACGATCCCGCGATCAACATGCCGACCGGATTCGGCGAGGGCGAGGACGGTCACCTGTATTTCACCGACATGAGCGCGGGCAAGGTTTACCGCATCGTGGCACCGATGCTGCCTGCGGACGAGCTTTTCGCGGACGGCTTCGAAGGGCCGTAACCGGCCCGATGGAGCCGCGCCGGCCGGAAGACGCCCCGGTGTGCCATGCGCCGGGGCGGGTGGGTCAGTCCAGCGCCTCGCGCACGGCCAGGGTGTCGGGCACGCCGTTTTCGGCGAGCTGGCGCTTGGCCGCTTCCAGCTCGCTCGCGGTGGCGTAGGGCCCCAGGCGCACGCGGTGAACGGGCGCACCGTTGACGTTGGCCGTTTCCACGCGCGCCTGCAGCCCGGCGAGCGCGATGCGCGCCTTCACCGCGTCGGCGTCGCGCACGTCGCGGAAGGCACCGGCCTGCAGCAGGTAGCGCTCGCGCGCGGCCTGCGGCTGGGCGGGGGCGGGCGCGGCGGGCCGGGCGGTTTCGGCGCGCACCTTTTCAGCCAGCTCCTTGTCCGAGACCTGGGTCTCGCGCTCGCGCAGCAGGGTGTAGAAGTCGTAGCGCGGCTTCTGCTTCTCCGGTTCGGCACGCGGCGCCGGCGCGATGGGGGCCTCGGACTCGCGCGGGGCCTGCGCCGCCGGATTGGGACGCGGGCCGGGCAGGCGTCCGTCGCGATCGTAGATGAGCAGCGCCGCCGACAGGCCCAGGCCGATCAGCATGCCGCCCAGGAGCCAGATCCAGATCGGCACGCGACGCTCGCTGCCGCGTCGGGCCTGGGATTTGCGTCGGGTTGCCATCACATCGTCTCCGGGGCCGACACGCCGATCAGCGCGAGGCCGTTGGCCAGCACCTGCCTGACCGCCAGGCACAGACCCAGACGCGCGTTGCGCAGCTCTTCCTCGGGCACGAGGATGGCGGTGGCGTTGTAATAGCTGTGGAACTCGCCGGCCACCTCACGCAGGTAGGTGGCGATGAGCTGCGGCGCATCGTGCTCGGCCGCCGCTTCCACCATTTCCGGGAAGCGGAACAGTTCCATCAGCAGCGCCTGCTCCTGCGGTTCGACCAGGCGGATGCGCGCGGTTTCCACCGCCGAACGGGTGTGGCTCCACTTCTTTTCCGCCAGCTGGCGGAAAATCGCGCAGATGCGGGCGTGGGCGTACTGGATGTAGTAGACCGGGTTGTCGTTGGACTGGCTCTTGGCCAGATCCAGATCGAAGTCCAGGTGCTGGTCGTTGCCGCGCATGACGTAGAAGTAGCGCGCCGCATCGGTGCCCACCTCCTCGCGCAGCTCGCGCAGGGTGACGAAGCTGCCGGCGCGGGTGGACATCTGCACGCGCTCGCCACCTCGGTAGAGGATGGCGAACTGCACCAGGCGGATGTCGATCTGCGCCGGATCCAGACCCAGGCCCTGCGCCGCGGCCTTGAGCCGCGCGATGTAGCCGTGGTGGTCGGCACCGAAGATGTAGAGGGCACGCTCGAAGCCGCGCTCGAACTTGCTCAGAAGGTAGCCGAGGTCGGAAGCGAAGTAGGTGGTGACGCCGTTCTCGCGCACCACCACGCGGTCCTTGTCGTCGCCGAAGTGGGTGGCGCGGAACCAGGTGGCACCGCCGGCGTCGTAGAGGTGGCCCTTGTCGCGCAGCACCTGGATGGCGCGCGCGACGTAGCCTTCTGTCATCAGCGAGCGTTCGGAGAAGAAGTTGTCGTGCCTGACCCGGAACTGCTGGAGGTCGTCGCGGATGTCCGCCAGGCACCAGGCCAGCCCGGCGTCGAACAGGCGATGGTAGCCGGCCTCGCCCAACAGCGAGCGGGCGCGCGCGATGAGCGCATCGACGTGTTTCTCCCTGTCGCCCGGCACCGCTTCGGTGCCCTGGCTTTCATCGGGCGGCAGGTCGGACTCCACGTCCAGCGCCTTGTGCAGGAGGCCGTCGCCCTCCCGCGCGCGCAGGGCGCGGGCGATTTCGACGACGTAGTCGCCCTGGTAACCGTTGTCGGGAAAGCGCACGGTGACGCCGCCCAGCTCCAGATAGCGCACCCAGACGCTGACCGCGAGGATGTCCATCTGGCGGCCGGCATCGTTGACGTAGTACTCCCGCTGCACGGTGTGGCCGGCGGCTTCCTTGATCGCGGCCAGGCTCGCGCCGTAGGCCGCGCCGCGCCCGTGGCCGACGTGCAGCGGGCCGTTCGGGTTGGCCGAAACGAATTCCAGGGTGATCGATTCGCGCGATGCTTCCGGCTGCCAGCCGTAGCGCTCGCCCAGCTCCAGCACGCGGCGCACCGCGCTCTGCCGGCAGGTGGCGGTGAGGCGGAAATTGATGAAGCCCGGGCCGGCCACGTCCACCGCCTCGATGTGCTGGGACTTGGGCAGGCTCGCGACGATGGCTTCGGCCAGCTCGCGCGGGTTGCGGCGCAGGGGTTTGGCCAGCAGCATCGCCGCGTTGGTGGCGTAGTCGCCGTGTTCGGGATTCCTGGCGCGCTCGATCACGAACGCCGGTTCGTCCTCCAGCGTGATCGTGCCGGCGCGCTTGAGGTCGAGCAGGGCCTGAAGCACCAGTTCGCGGAGGTGGTCTTTGAACGACATCGGGGGCTTTCCTTGGCAAGCCCGCTAGTTTACTGCGATTGTCCAGCCAGTTCCTGACTCAGAGCAGCGCCTGCCAGCGCGCCGACAGCGCGGCGCGGCAGGCCGGCGGCACCTGGCTCAGGCCGACGTAGCGCAGCAGCAGGCTGCGCAGCTCGTCGCCGGTGTCCTCGCCGGCGAGGCGGCGCGAGAGGCGTTCGATCTGGATGCGCCGGCGCAATTCACGCGCGCCGGCGGGTGAATCGCGCTCCAGCGCCAGTTCGGCCAGCACGGTGAGCTCCTCGGCCCGGGCCCGGGCCTGGGCCGCCGCGTCCGCCGCGTCCGTATCCGCGGGGTCGAGCGCGGCCCGCAGGCGCGTCTGCAGCGCCGCCTTCGCGTCGCCGGCCAGGGCAAACGCGTCGAACTGCATTTGCAACGCCTCGCGGCGCGCCTCGATCTCGCCGCGCGCGAGCGCTTCGGCAGCATCGACCAGCGCCCCGGCCTGGAACAGCAGGCGCAGCTCCTCGCCGCGGCGCGCCTCGGCCACGCGCGCGACGGCTTCACGCACGCGCGCCACGGCGCGATCGAAGGCACGCTCGTCCAGGGTCGAGCGCGGCGGCGACCGGCGCGGTCCGCGTTCGGGGCGGCGCCCGTTGACCGGCGCGCGCTCCGCGGTTTCCACCTGCGCATCGGCGAGCGCACGCCAGCGCGCCTGCAGACCCGCGAGGCGGGACTCGGCCTGGGCGAGGGTCGCCGCGTCGGCGTCCGCCAGCGCCGACAGTTCGGCAAGGATGGCGCGCGCCTCGTCGGCGCTGGCGGTCTGCGCGGCCTGCTGTTCGCGCTGGCGCGCATCGGCCTGGGTGAACCAGGGATCGACCAGCTCGCGCAGCTCCTTCCAGAGCGCGTCGTCGACCTTGCGCGCGGCGCGCGGCAGGGTTTTCCACGCGGCCTGGGCCTGGCGCGCAAGCGGCAGCGCGGCATCCAGTTCGGCATGCATCAGGTCGCGGCGCAGGTTGGCCAGCAGCTTGCGCTTGGCCACCTCGGCCTCGCCCTCGCAGCGGGCGATGCCGGCGCTGGCGCGCTCCATCGCCGCGCGCAGGCGGCGACCGACTTCGCGCCGCGCGCCCGGCTCCAGCTCGTCGGTCAGGCGCAGCTGGTCGATGATCTGGCGGCGCAGGGTCAGCAGGTCGCGGATCGGAAGCTCGTCGGCAAGGCGCGGCTCCAGCTCCGCCAGGAAGGCCTCGATCTCCTCGCGCCGCGCGCCGCGCAGCTCGCGGCGTTTTTCGAAATAGGGCCGCGCCGGCGCGATGGCGCGATGGCAGGCACTGCGAAAGCGCCCGGTGAGCGGATGCGCGCCGGCCTCGCGCCCGCCGGCGTCGTCGAGCTGCTGCCATTCGGCCTGCAGCTCCTTGACCTTTGCCGCGACCGCATCCGGATGCAGTCCGGCACCCGGCACCGCCTCGGCCTCTTCGATCAGGCGCAGGCGCGCCTTGTTGTCGGACCAGTGCTGCCAGCGCCCCAGCGTGGCCAGTTCCCGCCCGGCCTCGCCAATGCGTCGGCGCAAGGCGCGCGGGACCTGCTCGCCCAGCAGGCGCGTGTCGGCCTGCAGGCCGTGCTCCAGATCGCGCGCCGCCGCCAGATGGCCGGCGGAGACGGCGGCTTCGAGCTGCGCGACGCGCTCGGGCAGGGTGTCGAGCGCGGCCTGGCGGCGGCGCGCCTTCTCCTCGAATTGGTGGTGCAGCGCCGTGGCCTGGGCGCGGAAGCGGGCCGCCTGGGCGTGTTCTTCGGGCAGCAGCGGTTCGACCTGGCGCAGCCGCGCCAGCCAGCGCCGTTCCAGCGCCTCCAGATCGCGCGGCCCGAGGCGCGCGGCGCGCGCCTCCAGCTCCGCGAGCAGCGCGGCGAGCGCGGTGTCGGGTTCACGCGGCGCAGGCGGGGGTTCCGCGGCGGCTTCCGGCGCGGGTTCGGGCAAGGGCAGCTCCGGCGCGGGCGGCGCAAGCGCGGCATCGAGTGCGCTGAAGTAGCCCATGACGCGACGCGCCATGGCCTCGTCCAGGCGCGGGCGCAGCGTGTCCCATTCGGCCGCGAGCACTTCGCGACGCTCGGCGGCGTCGGCGGCGACGCTGCGGCGCAGCGTGTCCAGTTCCTCGCAGATCGCCAGGGCGCGTTCGGCGGTGGCGGCCGGATCGCCCGCCGCCAGGCGCGCGGCCTGCACCCGTTCGCGCGCGGTGCGCGAAAGCAGCTTGTCGCTCTTGCGGGCGCGTTCGGCGATGCGCTCCAGCGTGGGAATGTCCTCGATCCGATCCAGCAGCCAGCGACGCAGCGCCGGGTCGGGATCGGTGACGCAGCGTTCGGCCAGAAGACCCGGCCGCTGCACGCGCTCCAGCGCCAGCCGGCGCAGCGTGGCCTCGGGTGCCTGCTGTGCCAGCGTGGCGAGGATTTCGCCGTCCTCCTCCACCGCCAGCACGCGCTCGCGCTCGGGCTCGGGCACGCGCGCGTCGAGCAGGCGCTGGATGTAGCGTTGCCGCGCGGCCTCGCGCACCGTCGCGGCATCATCGTTGCGCGAGCGGTCGCCCAGCAGGCTGAGGTCGTCGATGCGGCGCACCGCCGCCAGACGCACCGCCGGGTCGGGGTCGTTGCGCGCCAGATCGGGCAGGCGCGCGATGAGGTCGGGGTGTTCCTCGCCTGCGACCGCGGCGGCGCGGCGGGCGGCATCCTTGTGTTCCCAGGCGGGTTTGCGCAGCAGTGAAAACGGATTCACGTCGGAAGGATCTCGATCAGCGGAACGGGCCGGCCGCACGCGGCGGCGAGGGAAGGCCTTGTAACACGAACCCGCGCTCGCCGGATGCCGGATGGGGTTACGCTATGGCCACCGGTCACCGGAGATTTTCCATGAGCGATGCGATCAGCCCGCGCCGCGGCAGACGCAGCCACCTTTTCATCCACCTCGGCACGGTGCTGGGCGGCGCGTATATTCTGGCCACCCTGGCGCTGATGTGGTGGTGGGACCACGAGCCCTCGCTGTTCGATGCCCCCGGCACGTCCGTCGAAACCGCGCCGGCGCGCAGCGGCCCGCCGGTAACCGGCGGCGCGATGGTGCGCTCGCTCGCGCGCGTGGCCGGCACGCTCCTGGACAAGCGCGGCGGCTACCTTTCCAACGACAAGCTGCCGCCCGGCGTGCTGATGGACAACATGCCCAACTGGGAGTTCGGTGCGCTGGTGCAGGTGCGCGACCTGGCCAAGGCGATGCGCAACGATTTTTCCCGCTCGCAAACCCAGAGCGTGGAAGATGTCGACCTGGCCGAGGCCGACCCGCTGTTTTCCTCGCCCAATGATCGCTGGCTGCTGCCCTCGAGCGAGAGCCAGTACCGCAAGGGCATCGCGCGCGTGGAAGCGTATCTGGCGCGCATCGAAGCCCCCGGCGGCAACGCCCACTTCTACGCCCGCGCCGACAACCTGGCCGACTGGCTGGCGATCGTGGAAAAGCGCCTGGGCTCGCTCTCCCAGCGCCTGTCCACCAGCGCCGGGCAGGCGGTGCTGGACACCGATCCGGACAGCAGCGGCGAGGTTGGCCCGGACGGGCTGACCGTGGTCCGCACGCCGTGGACGAAAATCGACGACGTGTTCTACGAGGCGCGCGGGTCGACCTGGGCGCTGCTGCACTTCCTCAAGGCCGTGGAGGTGGACTTCGACCGCGTGCTGCGCGACAAGAACGCGCTGGTTAGCCTGCGCCAGATCATCCGCGAGCTGGAGGACACCCAGGCACCGCTGGGCAGTCCGATCGTGCTCAACGGCACGCCGTTCGGCTTCTTCGCCAACCACTCGCTGGTGATGGCCAACTACATCTCGCGCGCCAACGCCGCCATCATCGATCTGCGCCGCCTGCTGGAGCGCGGCTGAGGCGAGCAGCGCGCGCCCCGCGCCTTCGGATCAGCGCGCCGGCGGCTTCTGGTGCGCCGGGGCCGCTTCGTAGCGACGCTGCGATTCGAGGATCTCCTGCCGCGCCGCCGCCGCATCGCCCCAGCCTTCCACGCGCACCCACTTGCCCTTTTCCAGGTCCTTGTAGTGCTCGAAGAAGTGGCCGATGCGCTCGAGCCAGTGCGGCGAGACCTGTCCGATGTCCTCGATATGGGCGTAGCCGGCGAAGATCTTGCCGACCGGCACGGCGAGGATCTTCTCGTCGCGGCCGGCCTCGTCGGTCATCTGCAGCACGCCCACCGGGCGGCAGCGCACCACGCAGCCGGTCACCAGCGGCAGGGGCAGAATCACCATCACGTCCACCGGATCGCCGTCGCCGCCCAGGGTGCGCGGCACATAGCCGTAGTTGCAGGGATAGCGCATCGGGGTGGAGAGGATGCGGTCCACGAACATCGCGCCCGAGGCCTTGTCGACCTCGTACTTGACCGGCTCGGAATCCTTGGGGATTTCGATGATGACGTTGATTTCGCTCGGCACGTCGCGGCCGGCATCGACCAGACCCAATCCCATGGCAGGCTCCTTGGCTAGTGGACAAACTGCCGCGCAGCGCCGCGCGACCTGGAATGCGGCAGAGGATACGGGATTGTTTGCTGCACCGCATCATCGGCGCATCCCGCGCCCCCTCGCAACAATGGCTTCGCCGCGTTCGAGGCGGTTTCAACGCCTTGCGCAGACGGCGGATCGGCGCGCGCTCCGAGCCGATCCGGCCTCGTCTTCAGGGACGAGGGTCAATCAGGCAGCGCCATTTCCTGGAAAAGGTACTCTGCCCCCTGTTCCCGCGGCCGCGCCGCAGACGCCGCCATCGCCTGCTGCAAGGTGCCGCAGTCATCGGCCAGCAGCGCCGATTTCTCCAGCCATTCCTCATCGGGGAAGTAGGCGAACATGAAGGAACCGTCGCTGATCGAATCGATCAGCTCGCGCGCGACCGCCGGCCGTACCGCCGGGCAGCCGAGGCTGCGCCCGAGCCGGCCCTGGGTGCCGGCCACGAGCGGATTCACGTAGGGCGCGCCGTGGATGACGATCGCGCGTTCGCGGGCAAGGTCGTTGAAACCCGGTTCCAGACCACGCAGGCGCAGCGAATAGCCGTTCGCCCCGACATAGGTTTCCTGGGTCTGGAAACCACCCAGACTGGACATGTAGCTGCCCGAGCGGTTCGAGAACGCGGTCGCCATGTTCCCGCCGGTATTGCGGCCGTGGGCGACCCATTCCTCGAACAGCAGACCCGGGCGCTCGAGGTCGAAGACCCAGAGCCGCGGCTCGGTGGAGGGCCGGGAGAAGTCGATCACGCTCAGCGTCCGTGGCCGCAGCGCGGCACCGGGCTGCCTGAGCGCGCAGGACATGGCGCGCGCGGCCAGATCCAGAACCCCGCGATCGAGCGCGGGCGCGCTGCGGGCGAGGGCTTCGGTCATCGGATCGAGACGCGAGGTATTGGTGGCACCAGCGTCGGCGATCGCGAGGGCGACCGCCAGCAGCAGCGCGAGGGGGCGAAAACAGGGCATCGGGGGAAGGATAGCAGCCGCGCAAGATGCCGGCCGGGGCCGTATTCAGTCTCCATCCGCCACGGGGGCGGACGCTTCGGGCCCCGATTCCAGCAGCGGCTCGAGGGGCGACCCGGCGAGCGGCGCACGAACCGCGGGCAGGTCCGTGAGCAGGACCGTGGCCCCGGGCGCAAGTACGCCGCGCACCTGTCGGGCGAAGTCCGCGTCCGCCCGCAGCGGCTGGCCCTGCAGCTGCAGCTGCAGCATCGCCAGCGCGCCGGCGTCGAGTCCGTGGATCGGATAGGCGCTCCAGCGGTGCCGGTCGTGGACCGGATCGCGCGGACCGGGCGCGCGTCCGGTTTCGCTGCCCATCACCATCAGCACCGTGCCGCCGATGCCGAAGCCCGGCTCGACCTGGAGCGGTGCCTCGCCGATCGCGACGCCGTTGCGCAATACGAAGATGCGCCGATCCGCCAGGCTGACCAGCACGCTCACCGGCCCCTCGGGCGAAAGGCTTTCGTCCCAGGTCGGCGCGTCGCCGACGCGTAGCGTGGCCGGCGCGGGTTCGCCGGTGCCCGCGATCGGCGCGAGCACGGCCGGATGCACCAGGCTGGCCGCCGACGACTTGCCTTCGGCCACCACCACCGTGTCCCCGGTCCGGGTGACGGTGAACAGCTTCGCCGCGAACTCCTGCGGCAGCCGCACGCAGCCCTGCGAGGCCGGGTAGCCGGGCAGCCGTCCGCCGTGCAGCGCGATGCCGTCCCAGGTCAGCCGCTGCATGTACGGCATCGGCGCGTTGTCGTAGAGGTTGGAGTAGTGCTCGCGCTTCTTCTGCAGGATGGTGAACACGCCGGGCGGGGTTTCCTTGCCCGCCTTGCCCGAGCTGATCGTCGACACGCCGATCGCAATGCCGTTGCGGTAGACGTAGGCGCGCTGCTCGTCGAGGCTGACCACCAGCACCACCGGCCCGGCCGGTGCGACCTCGGGATGCCAGAGGAACTCGCCGGGCTGCAGTCCATCGCCGCGGCCGACGCCCGTGTCGGACTGGGCGAACGCCAGGCTGGCGACGGCCACGGTGGCGATGGCGGCGAGAAGTTCCGGAAGCCGCCAGCGGCGCAGGAACGTGCGTGTGGACATGGGTGCAGCCAAGGCGGGCGAAAAAGGAAACGGGGGTCAGAGTACCTTTTCCGCGGAAAACGCGGCGCTGTCGCGTTCATCTTCACGCGCCACACATGGCGCGACGGACGCTCCGGCCGCGCGCCGACCGCCGCGCGGGCACTCGCGCCGACCTTGCTTTCGCCTCATGCCACCCGAGTGATACGCCATAAAAAAAGCCCCGGCAAGCCGGGGCGCATGAAGGGTTGCAGGGCGCAACCGTCGCAGGCCGGCCCCGCGGGTGCGGGGCGGCTGCGTTGTCATGGGTTGTGCGGGATTGCGCGGCTCAGAGCACCGGTACCAGCAGCAAGGCCACGATGTTGGTGACCTTGATCAGCGGGTTCACGGCCGGGCCGGCGGTGTCCTTGTAGGGATCGCCCACGGTGTCGCCGGTGACGGCGGCCTTGTGCGCTTCCGAACCCTTGCCGCCGTGGTGGCCTTCCTCGATGTACTTCTTGGCGTTGTCCCAGGCACCGCCGCCGGTGCACATCGAGATCGCCAGGAACAGGCCGGTCACGATGGTGCCCATCAGCAGGCCGCCGAGCGCGTCCGCGCCGAGCGTCAGGCCGACGATGATCGGAATCACCAGCGGCAGCAGCGAGGGCACGATCATTTCCTTGATCGCGGCGCGGGTCAGAAGGTCGACCGCCTTGTCGTACTGCGGCTTGCCGGTGCCCTCCATGATGCCCTTGATCTCGCGGAACTGTCGGCGCACTTCCTCGACCACGGCACCGGCGGCGCGGCCCACGGCCTGCATCGCCAGCGCGCCGAACAGGTACGGAATCATGCCGCCGATCAGCAGGCCGATGACCACGTTCGGATTGTCGATGGAGAAGTTCACCGCGGTGCCGGAGGTGTCCAGCTTGTGCGCGTAGTCGGCGAACAGCACCAGCGCGGCGAGGCCGGCCGAGCCGATCGCATAGCCCTTGGTCACCGCCTTGGTGGTGTTGCCCACGGCGTCGAGCGCGTCGGTGGTCTCGCGCACCTCGGGCGGCAGGCCGCTCATTTCGGCGATGCCGCCGGCGTTGTCGGTGATCGGACCGTAGGCGTCCAGCGCCACGATCATGCCGGCCATCGACAGCATCGCGGTGGCGGCCACGGCCAGGCCGTAGAGGCCGGCGAGGTCGTAGCAGAACCAGATCGCCGCGGCGACCGCGATGACCGGGGCCGCGGTGGACTTCAGCGACACCGCCAGGCCGGCGATGACGTTGGTGCCGTGGCCGGTTTCCGAGGCCTTGGCGACCTGCCGCACCGGCGCGTATTCGGTCGCGGTGTAGTACTCGGTGATCACCACCAGCAGCGCGGTCAGCACCAGGCCGACGATGGTGCACCAGAACAGCGGCATCGCCAGCGCGGCGTCGAACATGCTGTGGGTGATGAACCAGAACGCGACCGCCGCCAGCACGCCGGAGACGCCGAGGCCACGGTACAGCGCGTTCATGATCTTGCCGCCCGGCCGCGCCTTGACGAAGAAGGTGCCGATGATCGAGGCGATGATCGAGGCCGAGCCCAGCACCAGCGGGTACACCACGCCGGACCAGCCATAGGTACCGAAGGCGATGCCCGCCACCAGCATCGAGGCGATGATGGTGACCGCATAGGTTTCGAACAGGTCGGCCGCCATGCCGGCGCAGTCGCCGACGTTGTCGCCGACGTTGTCGGCGATCACCGCCGGGTTGCGCGGGTCGTCCTCGGGGATGCCGGCCTCGACCTTGCCCACCAGATCCGCGCCGACGTCGGCACCCTTGGTGAAGATGCCGCCGCCCAGGCGCGCGAAGATCGAAATCAGCGAGGAGCCGAAGGCCAGGCCGATCATCGGCTGCAGCGCGGTGGCGACGGACGCCTCGTCGCGCCCGCCGCCGAGCACGAACATGAAGTAGCCGGCCACGCCCAGCAGGCCCAGACCGACCACCAGCATGCCGGTGACCGCGCCGCCGCGGAAGCTGACCGCCAGCGCCTGATTCAGCCCGACCGTCGCCGCCTGCGTGGTGCGTACGTTGGCGCGCACCGAGACGAACATGCCGATGAAGCCCGCCAGGCCCGACAGCACCGCACCGATCAGGAAGCCGATGGCGGTCGGCCAGCCCAGCGCCGGCACGAAGCCGATCACCAGGAACAGCACCACGCCGACCATCGCGATGGTCACGTACTGGCGCCGCAGGTAAGCGCTGGCACCCTCCTGGATCGCGCCGGCGATCTGCTGCATGCGCTCGTTGCCGGTCGCCTGCGCCAGGATCCAGCGCGTGGAGACCACACCATAAAGAATCGCCAGCACCGCACAGCCCAGTGCCAGCCACAAGCCGTATTGCTCAAGCATCGCAGAACCCCGTGTCGTGAATGTAAGGACATCCGCGCCGCCGGGTCGCGGCGCGGGCAAAAGGTCCGGCATTATCGCATGGCCGCACCGCGCGCGGCGGCGCGGCGGCTTGGACCTTCGTCCCGGGGAGCGCGGCTCAGCGCGGGCCGTAGGCGCGCAGGAACATCGTGACGACCGAGGCGACGTGCGCTTCGCCGTCGTCGTCGCCGTGGCCGCCGCCTGCCGGGCCGCAGAGCATGCGCAGGTTGATGTCGCCCTTGAGCAGCCAGAGGAACTGCCGCGCGGCCTCGCCCACGCGCTCGATCTCCAGCTCCCGGCGCGCCACCGCCGTTGCCAGGACGGCCTCCAGACTGGCCAGGATGACCGCCGGTCCGGCGTTCCAGAGCAGCTCGCCGAGGCGCTCCACGGTGCGCGGATCGCGCATCAGCATGCGGTGCAGCGCCACCGCGTCCTCGCTCGCCAGCAGCGTGTGGAAGCGCAGCCCGATGTCCAGCAGCCGATCGCGGATCGGGCCGGCCAGCGCGGTGGCGAACAGCGCGTCGGGCAGCTGCTCGCGGCAGCGCTCTTCCACTGCGGCGAAGAACAGCGCCTCCTTGCCGGTGAAGTGGCTGTAGACGGTGAGCTTGGACACGCCGGCTTCCGCGGCGATCTGGTCGACGCTGGTGCCCTCGAACCCGTTGGCGAGGAAAAGCCGCTGCGCCGCCTGCAGGATCGCGCGGCGCTTCTGCGCGCTCTTGGGTCGGCCGGGGCCGGCCTGGCGGCGGGGAGAGGGGGCGCTCGGCATGGGTTTCCTGATTAACTGGACTGATCGGTTCGGAAAATATAATGTACCGATCAGTTTAGTTTACTCAAGGGTGGCCCGTATGGCGGCTCACGCGCGTTTTTCCCCCGGCCCGGCGCTGGGACTGGCGTTCGGATTGGCGATGCTGGCGCTGGCGGGATGCGCTGCGGATGACGACGCCGGCGCGCCGCCCCGCCCCGCGATCGTGGTGCAGCCGCAGCCGGCGGCGGCGGCGCTGCAGATTTTTTCCGGCGAAGTGCGCGCGCGCGAGGAGCCGGCGCTGTCGTTCCGGGTCGGCGGCAAGATCGCGCGTCGCCTCGTCGACGCCGGCTCGCGCGTGCGCGAGGGCGAGGTGCTGGCAGAGCTCGATCCGCGGGATCTGACCCTGCAGGCCGACGCCGTGCGCGCCCAGCTCAGCGCCGCCGAGGCCGAGCTCGCGCTGGCCCGGGCCGAGCGCGACCGCTACGCCGAAATGCTGGAACGGCGGCTGGTCAGCCAGTCGCTTTTCGATGCCAAGCAGGCCACCTTCGCCGCCGCCCAGGCGCAGGCCGAGAGCGCCCGCGCGCAGCTGGCGGTGACGCAGAACCAGCGCGACTACGCGCAGCTTCACGCACCCGCCGCCGGCGTGATCGCCGCGCGCCTGGCCGAAGCCGGGCAGGTGGTCGCGGCCGGGCAGGCGGTGTTCACCCTGGCGGTGGACGGCGCGCGTGAAGTGGCGATCAGCGTCCCCGAGACGCAGGTCGGGCGCGCGGCCGTCGGCACGCCGGTCGCGGTGGAACTGTGGTCGCGCAGCGGCGAGCGCTGGCCCGGCGCGGTGCGCGAGCTGTCGCCGGCGGCCGACCCGCAGGCGCGCACCTTCGCGGCGCGGGTCGCGTTCAACGCGCCCGCTTCCGTTCCCGTGGACCTGGGCCAGAGTGCGCGCGTCTATCTGGTCGAGGGCGATGCGGCGCGGCTCTCGGTTCCGCTGTCGGCGGTCGGCGGCGAAGCGGGCGAGGCCTTCGTCTGGGTGCTCGATCCGGCCACCGCGCGCGCTATCCGCCGCACGGTTTCCGTGGCCGCCTGGGGCGAGCGCGAGGCGGTCGTCAGCGACGGGCTTTTCACCAGCGACTGGGTGGTCAGCGGCGGCGTGCACCTGATCGCCGAAGGCCAGCGGCTGCAGCCGATCGACCGCGACAACCGCCCGGTCAAACTCACGGCGGCACCGTGATGGATACCGGCGGCTTCAACCTTTCCGCCTGGGCGCTGCGGCACCGCTCGCTGGTGCTCTACGCGATCCTCCTGTTCGGCGTGCTCGGCGCGATCTCCTACGGCCGCCTCGGGCAGAGCGAAGACCCGCCCTTCACCTTCCGCGCCATGGTGGTACGCACCCTGTGGCCAGGCGCCACCGCCGAGGAGGTCAGCCGCCAGGTGACCGACCGCATCGAGCGCAAGCTGATGGAGACCGGGCGCTACGAGTCCATCCGCGCCTACTCGCGGCCGGGCGAATCGCAGGTGATCTTCATGGCGAAGGATTCCATGACCTCGCGCGAGCTGCCCGAGCTCTGGTACCAGGTACGCAAGAAAGCCGGCGACATCCGCGCCACCCTGCCCGCCGGCGTGATCGGGCCGTTCTTCAACGACGAGTTCGGCGACACCTTCGGCAACATCTACGCCATCACCGGCGACGGCTTCGACTACGCCGTGCTCAAGGACTACGCCGACCGCCTCGAGATCGAGCTGCAGCGCGTGCCCGACGTGGCCAAGGTCGAGCTGATCGGGCTGCAGGCGGAAAAGATCTGGATCGAACTGTCCAACACCAAGCTCGCCACCCTGGGCATTCCGCTCGACGCCATCCAGCGCGCGCTCGACGAACAGAACGCCATCCTCCCGGCGGGCTTTTTCGAAACCCCGGACGAACGCGTGCAGCTGCGTGTCTCCGGGCGCTTCGAGCGGGTCGAGGACATCGCCGCGTTCCCGATCCGCGTCGGCGACCGCAGCTTCCGGCTCGACGACGTGGCGCGGGTGTGGCGCGGCTTCTCCGATCCGCCCGCACCGCAGATGCGCTTCATGGGCGAGAACGCGCTGGGGCTGGCGGTCTCGATGCGCGAAGGCGGCGACATCCTCAAACTCGGCAAGACACTCGACGCCGAGCTGGCGCGCCTGCAGCAGACCCTGCCGGTGGGCATGCAGCTGCGCAAGGTTTCCGACCAGCCCGCTGCGGTGCGTGACTCGGTCGGCGAATTCGTGCGGGTGCTGGCCGAGGCGGTGGCGATCGTGCTGCTGGTGTGCTTCTTCTCGCTCGGGCTGCGCACCGGCCTGGTGGTGGCGCTGTCGATCCCGCTGGTGCTGGCGATGACCTTCGCCGCGATGCACTTTTTCGGCATCGGCCTGCACAAGACCTCGCTCGGCGCGCTGGTGCTGGCGCTGGGTCTCCTGGTGGACGACGCCATCATCGCCATCGAGATGATGGCGGTGAAGATGGAGCAGGGCTACGACCGCCTGCGTGCGGCGAGCTTCGCCTGGACCAGCACCGCGTTCCCGATGCTGACCGGAACCCTCATCACCGCGGCGGGTTTCCTGCCCATCGCGACCGCGGCCTCGGCCACCGGCGAATACACCCGCTCGATCTTCCAGGTGGTGACGATCGCGCTCCTGCTGAGCTGGGTCGCGGCGGTGGTGTTCGTGCCCTATCTGGGCGACAAGTTCCTGCCTGAGCCGCGCGGCGGCGAGGGAAGCGCACACGACCCCTACGACACCGCCTTCTACCGCCGCTTTCGCGCCCTGGTGCAGGGCGCGATGCGCCGGCGCTGGCTGGTGCTCGCCGGCACGCTGGCCCTGCTCGTGTCCGCGGTCGCGCTGTTCCGCTTCGTGCCCCAGCAGTTCTTTCCCTCGTCCACGCGACCCGAGCTCCTGGTCGACCTCAAGCTGGAAGAAGGGGCCTCGCTGCCGGCCACCCAGGCGCAGGTGGAGCGGCTGGAGCGCAGGCTGGCCGCGATGGACGGGGTCGAAAACTACGTCGCCTACGTCGGCACCGGCTCGCCGCGCTTCTACCTGCCGCTGGACCAGCAGCTGCCGCAGACCAGTTTCGCGCAGTTCGTGGTGCTGACCCGGGGCGTGGAAGAGCGCGAGACCGTGCGGCGCGCCCTGATCGACACGCTCGCAACCGAGTTCACCGCCCTGCGCGGGCGCGTGACGCGGCTGGAGAACGGCCCGCCGGTCGGCTACCCGGTGCAATTCCGGGTCTCGGGCGAGCACATCGACACGGCCCGCGCGCTGGCGCGCGAAGTGGCCGAACGGGTGCGCAGTAATCCGCACGTCAGCAACGTCAACCTCGACTGGGAGGAGCCCAGCAAGGTGGTGCGCCTGGTGCTCGACCAGGAACGCGCGCGCGCCCTCGGGGTCAGCTCCGCGCACCTGGCGCGCTTCCTGCAAAGCTCGCTCTCCGGGCTGGAGGTCAGCACCTACCGCGAGGACAACGAGCTGATCCAGATCCTCCTGCGCGGCCCCGAGCAGGAGCGCGCGCGGCTCTCCCTGCTCGGTTCGCTCGCCGTACCCACCGCCAACGGGCGCGCGGTGCCGGTGTCGCAGGTGGCCACGCTGGAATACGGCTTCGAGGAGGGCATCGTCTGGCACCGCAACCGCCTGCCCACGGTGACGGTGCGCGCCGACATCTACGGCGCCGAGCAGCCGGCCTCGGTGGTGGCGCAGATCCTGCCCACGCTGGAGGACATCCGCGCGCGCCTGCCTTCGGGGTATCTGCTGGAAACCGGCGGCACGGTGGAAGATTCGGCGCGCGGTGCCAATTCGGTGAAGGCCGGCATTCCGCTGTTCCTGGTGGTGGTGTTCAGCCTGCTGATGCTGCAGCTGCGCAGCATCTCGCGCTCGTTCCTGGTGTTCCTCACCGCCCCGCTCGGCCTGATCGGCGTTACCGCCTTCCTGCTCGCGTTCCGCGTGCCGTTCGGCTTCGTGGCGATGCTGGGCACCATCGCGCTGGCCGGCATGATCATGCGCAACACCGTGATCCTGGTGGACCAGATCGAGCAGGACATCGCCGCCGGCCATCCGCGCTGGCAGGCGGTCATCGACGCCACCGTGCGCCGCTTCCGCCCCATCGTGCTCACCGCGCTGGCCGCCGTGCTCGCCATGATCCCGCTCTCGCGCAGCGCCTTCTTCGGCCCCATGGCCATGGCCATCATGGGCGGCCTCATCGCCGCCACCGGCCTCACCCTGCTGGTGGTACCGGCGCTCTACGCCGCCTGGTTCCGGGTGAAGGAAGAGGAACCCGTGGCACCGTAAGCCGACTCACGGCGGACACCGCTGCGCGGGTTCCGCCCTGCCGGATGGGCTTTCGCAGGGCGGAACCGCCGCAGGCGTTTCCGCCGTCGCGTGTTGAGCCAGCAGGTCATGGATCTCGCTCGGCTCAAAGGCGACCGCATGTGCCCAGGTGCCGAAGCCGCCTTTCTGGTTCACGCCCTCCACCCAGGTAGCCAGGGCGGCGCGCTTGGCGCGGTTCTGGTCGTCGTCCACGCCCTTGATTTCCAGCACCAGCGTTCTGCCGTTCGCCAGCCGGATCAGGAAGTCCGGCAGGAAGCGTCGCCGCGACCCGCCCCACAGGTAGTGGATCTGAAAGCCCAAGTGATCGTTCTTGACGTAGCTCAGCACCGCTTTTGACGTCTCGAAGACGTTGGCGGCATAGCCCTCCCAGGTGCTGTCACCGACCACGTGGCTGATCTGGGATTTCACCGTCGGTACAATGGGCTTGGTTGTGTACCAGGTGCGCATGGCGCGGGTCGAGCCGATCGGCATGTCTTCGTCGAAGATCAGCTCGAGCTTCTCCGCGTTCTGCTCGTACACGTGGCGCAGGAGGTGTTCGACGATGCGGTCGACGTTGAGCGTCAGCAGGATCTTCTTGCGCAGCGGCTCCTGGTGGAACAGGCCGGGGATCACCAGCCGGCCGGAGGCGATGAATTCCTCAACCAGGCGAATCATCTGGTAGACGAGATACTCGCGGCCACCGCGGAAGCTGTCCTTGATCTGGTCATGGGCCTTGCGCGCCGCCAGGAAGATCAGCCGCTGCAGGCGGAACTGCTCGGGAAGCAGCTCCAGGTCGATGACGTGGACCTTGCTCCAGTCCGTCGCACCGCCCAGCGCCGGCGCGATTTCGGCCGAGATGGGCGTTTCCTCCGGTTTCAGCACCAAGGGCTGCACCTCGTCCCAGCGCACCGCCAGCGTCGGCCTCACCACCGTGTCCACCCGCAGCACGTTCGGCCAGCGGATTTCCAGGCTGTTGCGCTCGGGCAGCGACTCGATCTGGTTTATCGGCTTCGGTGGTGGCGGTGTCGAACCCTCGCCGTCGTCCTGGAAGATCGACAGCGGCACGCCGAACACGTTGACGTACTCGGGAAGAAACAATCCGTTCTCGTCGGTTTCGTAGCTCACCCGACGCAAGCCGCGGCCGATCACCTGCTCGCACAGGAGCTGGCTGGTGAACGCGCGCAGGCCCATGATGTGGGTGACGTTCTTGGCGTCCCAGCCTTCCGACAGCATCGCCACCGAAATGACGTTCTGCAGCCGCTGACCGGCGGTTCCGCGCTTGCCCACGTTGTCGACGATGGATCGAAGGATGTCCTCCTTCTTCATCGCCGCGAATGCTTCCTTGCGATCTTCCGGCAGCCCGGACGCGTCCACGATCTGCTTGAGCCGCGCCTCGTAGTCCTTGTCGGCGGCGGATGCCGCTCCGATCTCGGCCTTCTCCAGCACCTTCGAGTCCACCCGAAGGGTCTTCTCCGGCGCGTGAAGCTCGGGCCAGAAGGCATCGCCGCTGGTGAAATAGCGCTCGATGCGCGCCGCCGTCTCGGTGCGGTTGCAGACCGTGAGCAGCACCGGCGGCGATGTGTGCCCGCTTTCCTCCCACTGCCGCGCGGCCTCGCGCCAGTCCGCGCCCAGCAGGGTGTATGCATCCTGCACCAGCTTGGGCAGCGGATCCTCGGCCTTCGCCGCCTTGCGGTTGAGGTCTTCAGACACTTCCGCTTCGCGGTACAGGTGGTACAGCTTGGAGCGCAGCGCCGCGTTCGGCAGGGCGCTGTCGCGCACCACCACGCGCGGCGTCTTCACCAGGCCGCCCTCGATCGCATCATTCAGGCCGAAATCCGAAACGATCCAGCCGAACAGGCCCTCATCGGTATTGGTTTTGCCGGTCGGGGCGAAAGGCGTTGCGGAAAGATCGAAGCAGCGGCTGATCCGGCGCGTCTTGTGCAGGCGATCCAGCCCCTCGATCCAGCGCGTGGCCTCTTCCAGATCGATGCCCCGTTCTTCGGCCTCTTTCCTGCTGATCTTGATGTCCGCCGGCTTGCGGTAGGCGTGGTGCGCCTCGTCGTTGATGACGATGATGTCCCTGTGCGCGGCCAGCTTGCCCAGAACGCGTCGGGTGAACGCCTCGTCGCTCTCCGGGCCCTTCTTCACCACGGATCGCTCGCCCTGCTTGAGCGGCATCAGCGTGTGCCAGTTCTCGACCAGCACCTCGGCCCGGTTGAGCCGCTGCCGCAGCGCCTCGGATGGGCACAGGTTGAACTCGTCATAGACATTGGCGGGATTGCCCGGCATCAAAACCTGAAGCCGCTCGCGCACCGTCAGGCCCGGTGCCACGATGAACACCGCCTTCGAGAAATCCTTGTTGCGCTTGGGATAGGCCAGCGCATTGAGCACCTGCCAGGTGATGACCATAGCCATCACCGTGGTCTTGCCGCTGCCGGTGGCCATCTTGCTGCACACCCGCTCCCACGGCCCGCCGTCACCCTCCAGGAAAATGCCCTGCCGGAACTCCGCCGTGGCCTCGACCCACCAGATCAGCGTCTCGATGGCCTCGATCTGGCAGAAGTAGAACGGCAGCGTGCGGGCTTGGTTGTCGCGCCAGTGCTCCAGCAGGCTGCGCGTGACCTGGGTGATGCCCGGATAGTCGGCCTCGCGCCATTCCTGCACGCGCTGGCGGATGCGGTTGACGAGCTTCAGCTCCTCGGTCCGTTTGGTGTTGTTGGGCGTGCGCGTATCGAAGACCTCGTAGGCCGCGGGGCGGCGGCCTTCGATGAGGCTCAACGCGGTGCCGCTGCCTTGTTGCCAATGGCGCGTCGGCTCCTGGTAGGGCGAGTTGATGATGAGGGACTTGGGGACCGTCACGACTTGGAGCCGGAAAACAGCGGTATTTCGAGGTGGGGGAGGCGAGCGCGCTGCACGATGTCATACACATGCTGTCGCCAGAAGGGCCACACGTTGTGTACGGAGTTGAAGTTGGCAAAGACATCGAGCGCGGACTCGTCCAGCCCGCCCGCGATCTGATAGCGAACGACGAAGTCCGCCTCGATTTCGAACTGCACAACTCCTTCAAGCCCTTCGGCCGCCTCAGACAGCAGGACTCGGGTGCCAAGCTGGACAAGCACGTGAAGCTCTCTCGCATTCCCTTCAGAGGAATCCGTGATTCCATATTGCACACCACGCTTGTGCTGTTGCCATGCCTTGCCCGGTGCGGTGGGTTCCTCCGTCGCCCTGGTGAAAGCGCTCCGCACCAGCACCACGTCCAGGATCTTGAGCTTGGGGGTCGCGGCCTTCAGGTTTTCCTTCTGCTCAGGAGTCATGCTGCCTCCGCCGCGCTCCACTCGGCCTTTTGCACGACCCTGAGTTGCGGACGGCTCCTCGTCTCCGGGAGCGTGATGCTGCTGCTGACGCAATAGGTTTCAACCCCTCCGGTCACTCCCTTCGCGTGGAAGTCCACTTCCATCTGCAAGAACTCAAGCACACCGGGAACAAAGGCCGCAGCCTTCATCAACCGATCCATGGCGATACTCTGCATCACCTCGCCGCGCTCGTATTTGGAGAACGCGTTGGCACCGCCGCCGAACAGTTCGGCAGCCCGCTGCTGTGTCAGGCCCAACTGTTCGCGCAACACGCGAACCTCCCGCCCGACGAGCCTGCCGGTTTCCTTGCGTTTCGCATCGGCAATGCGCTTTTCGTTGAACGCGATTTGATCCGGGAACACGGGGTCGGCACCGCAGCCATCGCAGCGATGGCACTGCAGGCCGGTGACGTGGATGGTTCCGTCGTAATGACGGAAGTCCGCCTCCCAGGTCGACGGGTGGAGACGTCCTTCCCCGCACTCGTTGCACGTCTTCAGATTGGTCATAGGAATCGCTGTAGATGGAATGAGCAGAGCTCGATGACCAAGAGATCACCGTCCATTCGGAACTTCACGTAAAGGCAGTCCGGCTCCGATCCGGGCGGAGCCCATTCGAGCCTGTAAACGTCATGCCATGGGCCCGCGGGCCGATACCGCTCGGAATGGCTGAAGTGCGCGTCCTGCAGGTCGCACAGGCAGGAACAGACTTCTTCCAGCCCGTATCCCAGGTTCGCAACGTCTCGTTGCGCACTGGTCGTGGCATAAGCCAATGCCTTACGGGACGCCAACTCGACAACGCGCGGCAAGGAGTAGTCAGCACGGGTCTTCGTCTCCTTTCGGCTCACCATTATGGTTAGATCCCTTTCCCCCGTCAATCCAGAGGAATGACTTTAAGCGACTCGATCCCCCGATCATCCACGATCTTCACCGCCACCTTGCGGTTCTCGCCCGGTTCGAAGGGCAGGCTCACGGTGCCGTGGAGCTTGTCCAGGCGCGATTCGTCCAGTTCGGCCTTGATGTCGCGCTTGAGCTTGTTCCAGCCGTCCTTCGCGCCGGCCATGGGGAAGAACACCTGGCGCGGGAACAGGCTGCGCTCGTCGTAGTCGGTGTCCAGGCTCCAGGCGGCGATGTTCTTCTTGCCGCCGGACTTCAGCTCGCCGGTGGTGGTGTCGAAGTAGTCGAAGCCGTTGACCTCCACCTCGTACCTGCCGTCCTTGCGCTGGCGCAGTTCCACGTCCGGCTGCCCCATCAGCCAGAAGCTCTGGTTGCTGCTGCGCGCCTTCTTGAGATCCTCGGTGAGGAGGTCGGTGTTCATCTGCGCCTTGAGCGCGACGATGCCACGGGTGGCGTCGATGTCCTTGGCCGCCTCCGGGTCGAAGGCGAAGGCGCAGAACACGATCATCTTCGGGCGCGGGAACAGCTCGCCGGCCTCGCGCATCGCCAGCTCCACCTGCCGCTGCTCCAGCGCGCCGTGCTCCGGGCCGAAGCTCACCACCACCCGTTCGCCGCTGTCGGCGTGGCCGGTGCAGTGCAGGTGGCGGGTGTCGGGGAGGGTTTCCAGCGCGGTGAAGCGCAGCATCTGGCCGCCCTTGCCGCGGATGCCGGTTTTCAAGAGCTCGTCGCGCCAGGCGTGCTGGCGCAGGGATTCGCCCGAGCGCGCCACGCTGACATCGGCCTCGGCCGGCGCCTGCGCCTCGTCCAGCGACAGCACGCTGGGAAAGGGCACCGCCTCCACCGTGAACGGGCCGGTGATGCGCAGCTTGTCCTTGGAAACCTGCGGCTGGTCGTACAGGGTTTCCTGATCGGCGTGCGCGGCGATGGAATCGTCCATCTTCTTCTGCATCGCCTGACGGGCGGCGTGGAAGGCCTCGAAGGCCTCGCGCGCCTCCGGCTGCCAGTCGTCCGGGAAGTCGAACGGCACCTCCCATTCCAACAGCTCGTCATTCCGGACGCCGCGCAGCGGCGATCCGGAATCCAGTGCCTTGGTACCGGTTGCAGGATCCGAGTCACTGGATTCCCGCCTACGCGGGAATGACGGTGGGGAAAAATCCAGCGTCGTGCCCTTGCGCCCGCCCTCGGAAACCTTGAACGGCGCGCCCGCGGTTTTCAGCGCCGCATTGAGCGCCTCCAGCGCCCGCTCGATGGCCGGGTGCATCCGCTCGTGGATCTCGTCGATCTCCGGATTGTTGGCGATGGATTTCAGGGTGACGTGTGGGACGGTCTTGTAGATGAAGCCGCCGCGCAGGCCCTCGTGCGGGTATTTCAGCTCGTAGTAGTCGTAGCTGGCGGTCATCAGCCGCTGCTTGGCCAGCGTGACCGCCACGCGCGAGGTGTCGCAGGTAATCCAGCGGCGACCCCATTTTTCCGCGACAAAGGCGGTGGTACCGGAGCCGCAGGTGGGGTCGAGCACGAGGTCGCCGGGGTCGGTGGTCATCAGGAGGCAGCGTTCAATGATCTTGCTGCTCGTTTGAACGACATACATTTTGTCACTCATAAAACTAGAGCCCGTATCTGTCCAGAGATTGTTGTAGGGGCTCAGCGGAAAATCATCCCAATACTTCGCATACCAAACCCCTTGGCCACTCAACATCAATCGACCTGCTCTCTTGATTCGCCCCATCCCATCCGGAGTAGTACCCCACCAACGCGAGCCCGGGTCAAACGCCTTTCCACAAAATTCAAGTTCGTACTTGCTCCCAGGCCCTGGTTTAGTGAGATTGTCAGAACGATACCTTCTGACCATAGACACACGTTCAGGAGCTTTTGCCTCGAATTCGCCGAAACGGCGCTTGATTCCTGTCGATGGATCTACTGCGTAGATGTAGGGTTGTATTCCCTCTCCTTTGTTCTCCCGAGGGAAGAATAGAGGGCGATACTTCACCTTGGATCGATTACAGCAATACCAGATGAGGTAATCGAACGAGCTGGCTAATGTGTCTGAGGCTGCTAGGCCCGACGTTTTGACAACTGCAATTGAACCAAGAAAACAGTTTGCACCAAACAGTTCGTCCATCAATTCACGCACGTGATGCACGTTCTCATCCGAAATCTGCACAAACACGCTACCCGATTCGTGCAGCAGCTCCTTCGCCAGCAGCAGCCGATCCCGCAGATAGGTCAGATAGCTGTGAATCCCCAGCTCCCAGGTATCCCGGAACGCCTTGATCATTTCCGGTTCCTGCGTGAGGTCTTCGTCCTTCCGGTCCTTCACGTCGCGCTTGTTGACGAAGGGCTGGAAGTTCGAGCCGTACTTGATGCCGTAGGGCGGGTCGATGTAGATCATCTGCACCTGCCCGGCCATGCCCTCCTTCTGCAAGAGGCTGTTCATCACCAGCAGGGAATCGCCGGCCACCAGGCGGTTGGCCCAGCCGCGGTCGTGGCGGTAGAACTCGATGGCTTCGCGGTAGGGCAGCGGCTCCTCGAACCAGGCGCGGAACAGGTCGCCGGTGCCGCCGTGTTCGCCCTTCTCCTTCTTCAGGCGCTTCTTCACCACCGCGAGGAGGCTGGCCGGGTCGATGCGCTCGTGGACGTGCAGGCTGACGGTATCGACCTCGAAACTGGTGCGCTCGGCCTTGCCGGCCCAGTTGAGGTAGGGCTCGGACAGGCGCTTGAGCTCTTCCAGCGCCTGGCGCATCACCGCCTCATCGCCGCAGGCGAGCGCATCGTCGATCAGGCGCTCGATCTGCGCCCGGCCCACGTCGAACTGCAGCGCCGGGTCGATGTGTGGATCCCAGGCCCAGGCGGTGCGCGGCTGCTCGGGGTCGGTTTCCGGCGTCACCACGCCGACGTCGGGGTTGTTCTTGCGCTTCTGGTCATGGCGGTAGGCGATCACCTGCGCCGTTTCGCCGGTTTGCCGGGGTGCGGCCTCGGTCTTTGCCTGCCGGGTTTGCGCAAGGCTCATCGTGGCTTGCCGGGGTGCGGGCGCATCGGCCCCGGCGGGTTTTTCCTGCGCTGCGAGAATCAGCGGCTTGGCTGGCTCCTCACCCACGACGCGCCGCACCGAACCGCCGCGCCCGCGGCCCGTCGCCACCGCGCCTTCTGCCAGCAGACTGTCGCGCGCGGCGAAATAGTCTTCCTGTGAAACGGCGGTGCCCAGGTGCTGCGACAGCCGTTCGCGCAGGCTCTGGTTGCCGACGCTGCCGCCATCGGGCGGGAGCAGCTCCAGAATCGCGCGGCGCAGGGTTTCCAACGAGGTATCGGCCATGGGAATCATTGAGGGTTCGGCAGCAATACCGGGAGAGTAGCCGGACGGCTGCGGCAACGCGACGGCGCACGCGCCATTGGCCCGCCGAACGGCGGCGGCACGGCGGGCCAACGACGCGGAAACCGCTGCGCGGGTTCCGCCCTACGCGGGTACTTCGTAGGGCGGAACCGCCGCAGGCGTTTCCGCCATCGCGCTATGCGCCGGCGAGGATGGCGAGGATCTCCTCGCGCGCCTTGACGCCGAGGACGGGCAGGACGAGGAGGTCGCCCGGCTGCGCCCAGGCCAGCAGGGCGCGGGCACCTTCCGCTTCGTCGGGGATGACGTCGATGGCTGCCGATGCCACGCCTTCGGCCTGCAGCGCGTCGCCGATCACCTGGGCCACTTCGCCGGCCATGCGCCCGCGCAGGTAGCCGTCCACGTCCTTGAGCACCACCCGATCCGGGTGATAGCGCGCCACGGTGCGGGCGACGGCGCGCAGGGCCTCGTCGAGGCGGTTGCCGGCGTGGCCGAGGCTGATGCCCAGGCGCGCGCCGCGGCGCTGGGTCTGGGCCAGATCGAGCAGGCCGGCGAGCCCTTCCGGGTTGTGCGCGTAGTCGAGCCAGACGCGCACGCCGCGCCATTCCCAGCGCTCGAGGCGGCCGCGGTTGTCGGCGTTGTCGGCACCGAAGCTCGCGAGCGTTGCGCGAATCGTGTCGATGTCGATGCCCAGCGCGAAACCGGCGAGCGCGGCGGCGGCGAGGTTGGCGATGTTGTAGCGCGCCGCGCCGCCCACGCTCAGCGGCATCGCGGCGATATCGCCGAGGTCGATGCCGGCCGCGGTGATGCCCTGCGGATGCAGCCAGAGATGGCCCTCGCGCGCGAGGCACGCGGGGCGGGTGGGCGCGCGTTCGCGCAGGAATGCCGCGTTCTCGTCCAGCGAAAACCAGCCGACGGGCGCGGCGAGCGTCAGGCCGGCCTCGCGCAGCCGCACATCGTCGGCGTTGAGCACCAGCAGGCCGCGCGCGTCGATCGCGCGGGCGAGGGTGAGCTTGGCGCGGATCAGGTCTTCCAGGCTGTGGATGCCGTATTCGCCGAAGTGGTCGGCGCTCACGTTGGTGACCACGGCCACGTCGGCGCGCTCGGTCGCCAGGCCGCGCCGCAGGATGCCGCCGCGCGCCGTTTCCAGCACGGCGGCGTCGATGCCGCGGCGGCGCAGCACGGTGCGCGCGCCGACCGGGCCGGAGTAGTCGCCCGATTCGAGCTTTTCGCCCTCCACGAACAGGCCGTCGGTGCAGGACCAGCCCGCGCGCCGGCCGCTGGCGCGCAGCAGGGCGGCGATCAGGCGCACGGTGGTGGTCTTGCCGTTGGAGCCGGTGACCAGGGCGGTGGGAACCGCATGGCGCGCCGCCCAGTCGATGGATTCGGGCGCGGGCAGGGCGGTCAGGGGAAAATCCTGCCCGCCGGCACCGCTGCCCAGCGTGAGGATCTCGTCATCGAGCAGCGCCGGAACGCCGCGCCGCTGCGCCTCGGCGAGCAGGGTGGTCAGCACCGGGTTTTGCTGCGCGCGCGCCAGTGCGGCGAGCGTATGCGTGGCCTGTTCACGATCCCGGCTCGCCGGGTGGCCGGGCGCTTCACCCACGGACTCGCCGCAGGCCTCACCCCAGGCCCATTCGTTGACCTCGGTGGCGCACAGCAGGCGATCGACCGGCGCGACGAAGGCGAGGTTGACGCCGCCGGCGTGGGGTTCGGCCGCGAGCGGCGCATCGGGCCAACCGAGCGCATCGCGCATGGATCGCACGTTCGCGGCCCAGCGCGCGAGGCGCGCCTCGTCGACGGCCACGCCGGATGCCGGCTCCAGCACCACGCCAGGTTCGGCGAAGTGGCGGTTGGGGCCGGTCAGCCGTCGCGAGCCGTCGAAGGGCAGCGGCGGTGCCTGCACCTCAGTCATCGACTTCCCGCGCGAACACGATGCCGCGTTCGTCGCGCACCGCCCCTTCCATCAGCTCGCGCAGGCGCTCGGCGTGCGCCACTGCCACCGGATCGCTCGGCGCTTCACTCACCACCGCGGCAGCCGGAGCCGGCTTGGGTGGTGCGCCCTCCGGGCGGAACTTGATGATCTGCTTCCAGGAGCGGATCAAGGCGTCCGCGAACACGAGCAGCAGGTCGCCGGCGCGCCCCATGCGCAGGGCCGCATCGATGGCTTCCTGCTCGTCCGGGATGATCGAGATCTGCGATTCGGGTACGCCCTGCTCCTTGAGCCGGCGCTGGAGGATCAGCGGCACGGTGTCGCCGTCGCGCCCGCGCAGGGAGTCGTCGCGGCGGCAGATGTAGTGGTCGAAGCGCCCGGCCACGGCGTCGGCGATGGCCTGCAGGTCCTCGTCGCGCCGGTCGCCCGGTCCGGCCAGCACCACGATGCGCCGCCCGGTCACGTCGAGCCGCTGCGCCAGATCGGCCATCGCGCCGACGGCGTGGGCGTTGTGGCCGTAGTCGAACAGCACCTTGAAGGGGTGCTCGTCGAACACGTTCATGCGGCCCGGGGCCTGGAAGAAGGTGGTGTCGAAGGTGCGCAGGCCCTGGCGGATGGCGTCGAGCTTCAATCCCAGCGAATACGCGATGGCGGCGGCGAACATGGCGTTCTGCACGTTGTGCATGGCGCGGCCTTCCAGCGTGGCCGGGATCAGGTGGGTCCACAGCAGCGGCAGGTGGCTGCCCTTGTCGTAGAGCGTGATCATCTGGCCGTTGATGCCGGCCTCCAGCGCGCAGGCGCGCCCGCCGGCGCGGATGTGCTCGCGCACCAGCGGGTGCGAGGGCGTGGTGGTGACGTAGCAGATGCTCTTGGCTTCGACGTAGCCCGACATCTTCAGCACCAGCGGGTCGTCGGCGTTGAGCACGGCGCAGTCGGTCGCCACTTCGGCGACGATGCGCTTGACCTCGGCGAGCTGTTCGAGCGAATCGATGCCCTTCATGCCCAGGTGGTCGGACTGCACGTTGAGCACCGCGCCCACGTTCACCTCGGACACGCCCATGCCGGCGCGCAAGAGGCCGCCGCGCGCGGTCTCCAGCACGGCCAGGTCGATCTGCGGATCGCTCAGCACCATGCGCGCCGACACCGGGCCGGTCATGTCGCCTTCCACGGTGCGCTGGCCGTCGATGTAAACGCCGTCGGTGGTGGTGAGCCCGGGCGTGTAGCCGGCCATCTTGACGACGTGCGCCAGCATGCGCGCGGTGGTGGTCTTGCCGTTGGTGCCGGTGATCGCGGCGATCGGCACGCGTGAAGGCGCGCCGGGCGGGAACAGCATGTCGATCACCGGGCCGGCGGCGTCGCGCGGCGTGCCCTCGCTGGGTGCGACGTGCATGCGGAAGCCCGGTGCGGCGTTGACCTCGCAGATCGCCCCGCCCACCGACTTGTAGCTCTCGGCGATGTTGGGCGTGAGGAAGTCCACGCCGCCCACGTCCAGCCCGATGGCGCGCACCGCGCGCACCGCCATGTCGCGGTTGTCGGGATGGATGATGTCGGTGACGTCGGTGGCGGTGCCGCCGGTGGAGAGGTTGCCGGTGGCGCGCAGGAACACCGGCTCGCCCTCGGGCGGCACCGATTCGGCGGTGTAGCCCACGCGCTGCATCATCTGTTCGGCGTGCGCATCCAGCGCCAGGCGGGTCAGCACCTTCTCGTGGCCCACGCCGCGGCGCGGGTCCTGGTTCACGATGTCCACGAGTTCGGCAATCGTGTGCTTGCCGTCGCCCACCACATGACCGGGCGTGCGACGGGTGGCGGCGATCAGCTCGCCGTTGATCACCAGCAGGCGATGGTCGTCGCCTTCCTGGAAGGTTTCCACGATCACCGAGCGCGAGTGCTCGCGCGCGGCGCGGAAACCTGCGGCCACGGCGTCAGGATCGGAAATGTTGATGGTGATGCCGCGGCCGTGGTTGCCGTTGTAGGGCTTGGTGACCACCGCGCCGCCGAGCCGGCGCGCGGCGCGCAGCGCACCTTCCTCGCTGGTGACCAGCTCCTGGCGCGGCACCGGCAGGCCGAGCGCGGCGAGGATCTTGTTGGTTTCCTCCTTGTCGCCGGCCAGCTCCACGGCGATGTAGGAGGTCTTGCCGGTCACCGTGGCCTGGATGCGCTGCTGGTACTTGCCGTGCCCGAGCTGCACCAGCGACTGCTGGTTGAGCCGCAGCCACGGGATGCCGCGCGCCTGCGCCGCCGCCACCAGCGAGGCCGTGGACGGCCCCAGCGCCTGGCGCTGCGCAAAGCGGATGAAGGCGTCGCGCTCGGTAGCCCAGTCGAAACCCTCGGGCACCGCGCCGGGCGGCCGGATCGCCTCGGGCAGGAGCGCGCACAGCAGCTTGAGCGCGAGGATGCCCGCTTCGATGCCCTCTTCGCGCTGGGTGTATTCGTACACCACGCTGTAGACGCCGGGGCGGCCGTCGATGCTGCGGGTCTTGCCGAAGGTGACGTCCTCGCCGGCGATGTTCTGCAGCTCGATCGCGACGTGTTCGAGCACGTGCCCGAGCCAGGTGCCCTCGCCCTCGCGCAGCCGCCGCAGGAAGCCGCCCGGCTCGCGGTAGGAGCAGCCGTGTTCGGCCAGCCCCGGCAGGGCGCCCAGCAGCTTGCCGATGAAGTCCTCGCCCAGGCGCGCGCTCGGCCAGGCTTCCAGTTCGCCCAGATCCAGCTCCAGCCGGATTACCGGAAAATGCGCGTAGAGCGAAGGCCCCACGTACACGGAACGATCAACGATGCGCATGTGTCCCCTCCGACACGATCCCCTGATGAGACGTGCAGGATGCCCAAAAGCGCGGGGAAGGGGAATTGCGCGGTGCGGCAGCGCGGCGATCAGCCCCCGGAACGACGAAGCGCCGGCCCCTCCCGGGTACCGGCGCTCCGCGTGACGCGGGTAACGCGACGGCCGATCAGCGGCGGCGCAGCACCAGCCAGCCGGCACCCATCATCGCCAACAGCATCAGCAGGAGGCTCTGGTGGCTGGAGGCGGGAACCATCACGTTGACCGGCGCGACGGGGACCACGATGTCGGGAATGTCGCCAAAGGACACGCTCGCCTCCAGCGTGACGCTGCCACCGGCCGGAATGCTGCGGTTCCACTGCAGCGCGGCACCGTTGTCGATGCAGCCGGTGGCCAGCGCGTTGTCGAGCGCGCCGGCACCGATCTGGCTCCAGACCGAGTCGTAACCAGCGCCGGTCCAGGCCGTGACGGGCGTCTGCGGAATGAACAGGATGAAGTAGCTGGGCGTGGCACCGCAGTCGCTGCCACCGACCGCATTCGAAGCCCCCTGGCGCGTGGGAATGCCGGCGTCATCTCCCGCCAGGTAGATATCACCACCCAGGAACACACTGGCGCTCTGGGCCGCCGCGCCGCCGTTGGTGAGCGTCATGCGCATGCTGTAGTAGTTCTGCCCGTTGACATAGCTCACCACCTGGCGCGCGGTGATGCCGCTGGCACCCAGGGTGCCATCCACGGTGACCTGAAAGGGCGAGGCGCTGGTGCCGCTGCCGCTCACCGCACTGACGGCGGTGCCGCTGTACGGGGTCGCAGCCCCGATGCTGCCGCCCGCCTGCAGCGTTGGCGCGTACTGGACGCCGCCCACCTGCACGATCCAGCCCATGGCTCCCGTGTCGAGGGAGTCTTCCGGATAGAACTGACCGGTACCGGGAATCGCGGCATTGAACACCTGGAACGAGTTGTTGTCGCCCACGCGCACGGTCAGCGGATTGCCGTTGATCGATGTGAAGGCACTGGCACCTTTGGCGTGGAGGTCGGAAGCCTTCTTCTGCGCCATCACCGGAGCAGCAAGGCACAGGCCGAATACCACAACCGCGGCGGTTTGCAGCAAGAGGCGGATCGTTGGACGACTCATGGGTGAAGCTCCGGAAATACGTGATGGGGTTGGCAGTTTATCCGAATATCCGAACAAAAGCGCGGCCGGCGCGTTTCCCCTGAAGAGCGTGCCGCGCAGTACCGGTGCGACGGATGGCGGATAGCGGATTCCGCTGGAAACAATCCCCAGCCACGCTCCCCGACGGCCCTTTCCCGACGCCCATTCCGACGGATGGGCACCGGAACCGTGCGAATCAGCCACGCTCCAGCGTTCCCGCCGAAGCGCGTCGCGTGTGCAGATTGAAGGTGGCACCGCGCACCAGCACGTGCACGCGCAGGCCGATCAGGCAGACCGGATCGCTCTCGTCGGCCTGCGCCATCGAGGAAAACTCCGCGCCGTCGGCATCCACCACGGTGACCGCGCCCGAGCCTTCCACTTCCAACGTGTTGTCCGGGCCGATGAAGGCCGCGGTGTCCTCGTCCAGACCGATGCCGACCGGGAAGGGGTTGTAGGCCAGCGCGCTGACCAGACGGCCGAGGCGGTCGCGCTGGCGGAAGTGCTGGTCGATGATGAAGCGGTTGGTCAGACCCAGGCCCGGCGCCAGGCGCACGCTGTCGGCGCGCGGCGAACCGCCTTCGGCACCGAAGGCGATCATGTGTTCGGAAAGAATGCTCGCGCCCGCGCTGGTGCCGCCCACGGCCACGCCGGCCGCGTTGGTCTGGCGGATCATCTTGGCCGCGCGGGTGCCGCCCAGGATGGTGGACAGGCGCAGCTGGTTGCCGCCGGTGAAGAACACCCCGGTGGCGTAGGCGATGCGCTCCAGCCAGTCCTCGCGCTCGCCGTCGGCGCGGGTGGCGAAGTTGAGCGAAGTGACGCGCGCGGCACCAAGGTCGGAAAAGATCTTCTCGTAGCGCGCGCCGGTATCTTCCAGCCGGCTGGCGGTCGGGATCACCACGATATCGGCCTCGCCGCCGCCGCACACGCGCACGAAGCGCTTGAGGATGCGCGGATCGTGCTCCTTGTCCTCGGCGCCGCCGATCGGGACGATCCAGCCGCGCTCGTCGCCGTCGGCGACCCTGCTAGGGCTCATGGTTCTTCTTGCTCCAGGACTGCAATCGCGCGGCGCGGACCGCGCATTTTTGCCGCGTTGGCGGGATTTTCCAAGCGGGGCTGTCGTGGATGCGCCATGGGTGTGGATGGTGGCCTGGTGCTTGGGGTACGGCTTCTTTCGGTTTTGGCTGGGTGCTTTCGCGGGATTTCGTCCGCCTCGGCGGCGGCCGAGTTACTTCTCTTTACTCCGGGCATCCTGCCCTACGCCCCTTCGGGGCCGGCTTCGCCGTTCGCGCCGCTCCTGCGGCGCAGTGCTTCGCCAAAGAGAAGTAACCATGAGAAAGGCGACCCCAGCGGCCCGCCCGGAAGGCTGCGCCTTCCGGGTTCGTGAGAGCAGGAGCGTGCGGTCATCTCGCTGCCTGCCGGCTTTCGCTCTTGATCTACCGGATCCCCATGAACCGCGCCGAGTAGCGCAGGCGGCCGGCGGGGATAGGCGCGGCTGTTCGAGGCCATGGATGGCCGAGTTCGCGCCGGCCGCCGGTTGCCGAGCAACGCAGGGCACGCCGCCTGCGCAGCAGGCGGTGCGCGGTGCCGGGGTGTCGTTTCTTTGGGTTAGCTTTCTTTGGACAAGCAAAGAAAGGTAACTCGGCCGCCGCCGAGGCGGACGAAACCCCGCGACAGCGCCCAACCAAAACCGAAAGAAGCCACCAACCACACCACCCACAACGCGCATCAAGCCGCGCGCTACAGCCCCAGCCGCACCACCACCGCATCGTCCTCGATCCGCAGCTCGCGCAGCAGCAGGCGCGCCGAGCCCTGTTTCAGGTCGGTGCGGTCCAGGGTGTAGACCGGCTTCTGGCTGAAGACCTCCGCGAGCAGTTCGCGCACCGAGTCGGTGGCGCGCTGGGCGTGGCCCTCGGGCAGGCCGTCGATGACCAGCCGGGTGATGACCGGATCGACGAGGAAGAGCGCGCCGCGCGCCTCGTCGTAGCGCACCCCGGTTTCCAGCTCGATGCGTCCGCCCAGGTCGCTGCGACCGCCCTCCAGCTTGAGGTTGAGGCGGGCGTCGACTCCGACCGCGACGCGCTGGCGCTGCGGCAGGAACTCCAGGCTCGGGTCAGCCAGGCGCCAGCGCAGGAGCAGCAGCACGGTGCGCTCGACCGGGAAGCGCTCGGCCAGCTGCGCGCGCAGCTGCGGTTCGGTGACGCGCACTTCGAGCGAACGGCCCTTGAGCCACCACACCGTTGCGGCGGCCAGCAGCAGGGCGGCGAGGCCGGCGAGGATCATGGCGCGCTTCATGCCGGTGCCCCGGCCGTTTCGAAGGTGCCGGCGAGCACGGGCCTGGCACCGCGCCAGTGGACGCGGCCGCGGGCGATCAGGTGGTGCACGCCGCCGGCCTCGTCCAGACACAGGAGGTCCGCGTCGCCGCCGACCGCCACGCGCCCCTTGCCGGCGAGACGCAGCGCGCGGGCGACGTTCGATGTGAAGACGGGCAGGGCCTCGGGCAGCGGCACGCCGCGCGCGAGAAGTTCGGCGAGGGTTTCCAGCAGCGCACCGGGCGCGCCCACGTCCATGCCGCACACCCGGCCGTCGGCATCGAAGCAGGGCAGGCAGCCGCCGGCGTCGGAGCTGACGGTGAGCCGGTCCATCGGCGCGCCGGCCTCGCGCCAGCGCAGGAAGGCGTCGGCGGCGCTCCAGGCGTCTTCGCCTTCTTCGACCGGGAAGGCGGTGACATCCATCGGCACGCCGCGGCGCGCCAGCGCCAGCGCTTCGCCGAACAGGGCGCGGCGGCGGTTGACGTGGGTGGGCTGGAACACGCGCGCCGGCAGCTCGCTTTGATCCAGCGCCTGGCGCACCAGTTCCAGCCCGCGCTCGCCGTCGCCCAGGTGCAGGTGCACCACGCCGGCCTTGCCGGTCATGAGGCCGGCAACGTGGGCGTCGGAGGCCACGCGCAGGAGTTCGTCGAGCGTGGGCTGGCTGGAGCGGTGGTCGGAAATCGCCAGTTCGCCGACGCCGATCAGGGGTTCGAGAAAAACCAGATCGCCGCGCAGCGAGCCGGTCAGGGTGGCCGGCGGCAGGTGGTAGCCGCCGCTGTAGCCGAAGGCCGAAAGCCCTTTCTCGCGCAGCGCGTGGATCGTGGCGAGCAGCTCGCGCGGGCTGCGCGCCACATCGTCGGTGCCGAGCAGACCGATGACGGTGGTGATGCCCGCGCCGGTATAGCGCGACAGCGGCAGGGCCGGGACGCGGGTGCGGAAACCGGCCTCGCCGCCGCCGCCGGTGACGTGCACGTGGCCGTCGATCAGGCCGGGGATCAGGCGGCGGCCTTCCAGATCGAGCGTCTCCACGCCGAAGTCGGCGGGCAGGTCATTCCAGCGCGCGCCGATCCACAGCACGCGGCCGCCGCCGAGCAGAAGGTGGGCCACGCCGCGATCTTCGGGCGCGAACAGGTGCGCGTTGCGCAGGGCGATCAGCGGGGCGGGCGGCAGGTGGGCAAGGGACACGGCGGCGGCTCCGGGGCGTGGATGTCGATCAGGCGCGCAGCACCTGGCGCGGGTCGTCGCCCGTGCCGCAGTGATCGAAGCGCACCGGGATGCCGTGGCTGCCCAGCACCGCGGCGAACTGCTGCTGCCGCATCTGGAAGCGCTCGAAGGCGCGCCCGAGGCGCTCGGCGTCGATGCCCTGCGGCTGGAAGCCGTGCTCGGACCAGGCCGGCAGGTCCATCAGCGCGATGCGCACTTCGCTGCCGTCCCAGCGCAGCAGCGGCTCGGGCGGGGCATCGAGCCATTCCTCGCGCTCCGGCGTCAGCAGGGCGCTTTCGATCAGCGGCCACAGCGGCGCGATGCCGGCGTGCTCGTACTGCATCGCGGTCATGGCGAGCAGGTCGTTGAGGCTGAGGTAGCGGGCGTGTTCCATCGGGGCGTTGAAGGCGCGCTGGGCGAAGAAGGCGGTGGCGGCCTGCGCCATGCCTTTTTCCAGCAGGTTTTCCTCCATTTCCCGGGCCACCGCGGCGAGGGCGCGCGGATCGCCGCGCAGCACGAAGGGCACCAGCCGCAGCGGCCCGCCGTGCAGCGCCGGATCGGGCTCCAGGCCCTCGGGCATCTGCCCCTCGTGCGCGCCAAAGCCCATGACGCGCGGCAGGTGCGGCTCGGGCGCGCGCTCGACCAGGGCATCCAGCGCGGCGTGCACCGGCCAGCCGGCGCGCAGCAGTTCGGAGGGGTCGAACGCGGCCGCCGCCAGCGCCAGGTCCACCTGCTCCACGCCCGGCAGGAAGCGCGCCAGATCGGCGGCAACGTGATCGGCGAGTTCGGCGGCCGCCTCGCGCGCCAGCGCGCTGCGCGCCATCGGCGCCGAGCATTCCAGCGCCAGCGCGCCAAGGGTTGAAATGGGGGCGATCATGCGGGGTCGAGGAGCGGAAAACAGGGCGCTACAGTACCATCGCGGTCCCCTTTTCGATGCCGTGTGCCCCGCCGATGCTCGCCTCGCTGCGCCGGGAACTGCGCGCCCTGCTGGAGCTTTACCTGATCCCCGGACTGTCGGCGCTGGTTCCTTGGCCATTGGGGTTTCGCTGGCTGCGCCTGTGCTCGCGTTTTTCCTGGCTTTACCGCCAGGAATGGCAGGCCGCGCTGGCGCAGGCGCGGCTGCACGTCCCGATCGACGATGCGGCGCTGTGGGCGCGCCAGTTCCGCCTCTCGCGCCTGGTGGACCACGCCGATCTCTACCTGTGCATGACGCGCTCGGATCGCTGGCTGGCGCGCTACGTGGACGGCTGGGACCGGTGGCCCGAGGTGAAGGGCGGCGCGGTCGGGGTGTTCTTCCACTGGTGCCCGGGCTTCTGGGCGCTGCGCGCGCTGCGCCAGCAGGACGTCGTCATCTCCGGCCTGATCGCCCCGCTCAGCCGCCGCGCCATGGGCGGCACCTTCCTGGCCTACTGGTACGGCGCGTTGCGCATGTGGCAGCTGCGCCGGGTCAACGGCCGCAGCCTGGTGATGCCCGACGGCGCGGTGCGACGCTCGGTGAAGGCGCTCAGGTCGGGCGAGGCGGGGGCCACCTGGGTCTGCGGAATGCTCGACGTGCCGCCCCATCCCAACGATCCGACCGAACCGGTCACGCTGTTCGACCGCCCGGCGCGCTTCACCACGGGGCTGTTCGGCATCGCGCGCATCTCGGAAGTGCCGGTGGTGATCGTCGAGTTCGGGCTGGACATCCGCACCGGCCGGCGCGACCTGACCGCCACCGGACCCTGCGATCCGTCCGACCCCGGCCTGCCGCAGCAGGCGGTGGACATCTGGCAGACCCGCATTCGCGAGCGCTCGTGGGGCTTCTTCCTCTGGGCCGCGATGCCGGCCTGGTTCGACCTGCCGCCGCCGAAAGACGCTGCCGCATGAGCAGGCGTCGCGTCCGCGCGCCTTTCCGTTCGCCACCGTATGGGCACTGCGCTATCATCGCGGCATCCCCGTTCCCACCGCCGTGAGCCCCGCGATGGCCAAGACCCAATCCCCCCGACGCGCCGGCGTGATCGGCGGCGTGCGCATCCCGTTCTGCCGCAACAACACCGCCTATTACGACGTCGGCAACCTCGGCATGTCGATCCGCACCCTGGGTGCGCTGGTCGAACGCTTCGGCCTGCACGGCGAGCGCCTGGGCGAAGTGGCGATGGGCGCGGTACTCAAGCATTCCTCCGACTGGAACCTCGCGCGCGAGGCGACGCTGTCCTCGGGGCTGGCTCCCACCACGCCCGGCCTGACCCTGCAGCGCGCCTGCGGCACCAGCCTGGACAGCATCATCACCGTGGCCAACAAGATCGCGCTGGGCCAGATCGATTCGGGCATCGGCGGCGGATCCGACACCACCTCGGACGTGCCGATCTCGGTGAACAAGGCGCTGCGCCGGCGCCTGCTGGACCTCAACCGCGCGCGCAGCGTCGGCGAGCGGCTGCGCGCCTTCAAGGGTTTTTCCTTCCGCGAGCTCAAGCCCGAATTCCCCGGCGTGGCCGAGCCGCGCACCGGCATGAGCATGGGCGACCACTGCGAGCTGATGGCCAAGGAATGGAACATCGCGCGCGCCGACCAGGACCAGCTCGCCTACGACTCGCACCGCAAGGCCGCTGCCGCCTACGAGCGCGGCTTCTTCGAGGATCTCGTGGTGCCCTTCCGCGGCGTCACCCGCGACAACATCCTGCGCCCGGACACCTCGGTCGAAAAACTCGCCACCCTGAAGCCCGCGTTCGACAAGAGCTCGGGCAAGGGCACGCTGACCGCCGGCAACTCCACCCCGCTCAGCGACGGTGCCTCGGCGGTGCTGCTGGGCACCGAGGACTGGGCCAAGGCGCACGGCTTGGAGGTCGAGGCCTGGATCGTCGATGCGCAGGTGGCCGCCGTCGACTTCGTGCACGGCGAAGGCTTGCTGTTGGCACCGGCCTGGGCGGTGCCGCAGATGCTGGCGCGCCACGGGCTGACGCTGCAGGACTTCGATTTCTACGAAATCCACGAAGCCTTCGCGGCGCAGGTGCTGTGCACCCTGCGGGCGTGGGAATCGGAAACCTTCTGCCGCGAGCGCCTCGGTCTGGACGGCGCGCTCGGCCGCATCGATCCGGCGAAGTTCAACGTCGTCGGCTCCTCGCTCGCCTTCGGCCATCCCTTCGCCGCCACCGGCGGGCGCATCGTCGCCACCCTCGCGCGGTTGCTCAAGGAAAGGGGCAAGGGCCGCGGGCTGATCTCGATCTGCACCGCCGGCGGCATGGGCGTGACGGCGATCCTGGAACGGTAGCCGCTCCGCCCGACGCTTGGGAATCGCAGTCATCGCCCCGATAATGGGGCGATGAATACCTGCATCCTCCAGAGCGACAACCCCGACCACGGCTTCCAGTTCCCCGGCGTCTTCGAACTTTCGGCGATGGGCGCGGCCACGGCCGCGCTCGAGCGCGAGCTGCCGGCGCTGCTGGAAGCGCTTGGCGTGGCGGTCCGACACGAGGAGGTGACCGTGCGCGGCTCCAGCGGCGGGCGCTACGTCTCCGTGCGGATCGTCTTCGAAGCCATCGACCGCGCCCAGTACGACGCCGCGCACACCGCGCTGCGCGGCCATCCGGAAGTGAAGTGGACGGTTTGATCGAGCCATCGCCCGATCCGGCCCCGCTGCGGTCGGTGCTGGTACGCGATCTGGGCCGCCGCGCCTACGAGCCGGTGTGGCACGCGATGCAGGCCTTCACCGACGCGCGCGACGCCGATACCGAGGACGAACTGTGGCTGGTCGAGCACGACCCGGTCTTCACCCAGGGCCAGGCCGGCAAGGCCGAGCACCTGCTGGCGCCGGGCGACATCCCGGTGGTGGCGGTGGATCGCGGCGGTCAGGTCACCTACCACGGCCCGGGCCAGATCGTGGCCTATCCGATGATCGACCTGCGCCGCCTGGGCATCGGCGTGCGCCAGCTGGTGTGCCGCATCGAGCAGGCCATCATCAATACCCTGGAAGAATGGAACATCGCCGCGGCGCGGCGCGAAGGCGCGCCGGGCGTATACGTGGGCGAGGCGAAAATCGCCGCGCTCGGCCTGCGGGTGCGGCGCGGCTGCAGCTTCCACGGCCTGGCCTTCAACATCGCCATGGACCTTGCGCCCTTCTCGCGCATCAACCCCTGCGGCTACCGCGGCCTGGCCGTCACCCAGATGACCGATCTCGGTGCCGCCACCCACCCCGCCATCGTCGCCCCGGTGCTGGTGCGCGAGCTGTGCCGCGAGCTGCGGCTGGTGCCGATCGCCGCGCAGGCGCCGGCGATCGAGGCGGCCTGAGCGTTCGCAACAGGAGTCCAGAAGCGACTGGAGGGGCATTGAAGCCGGGGACGCCGAGGTCGTGAACTACGGGGACTACCACTGAGGTTTCGCCATGCGCATGCACAACCCTCCCCATCCCGGTGAAGTACTGCGTGAGCTCTGCCTGGAGCCGCTGGGTATTTCCGTCACGGACGCTGCAGAGGCGCTGGGCGTCAGTCGCAAGACGCTGAGCGCCATCCTCAACGGCCGGGCCGGCATCAGCCCGGAGATGGCGCTGCGCCTCTCCATCGCCTTCGACACCACCCCGGAGAGCTGGCTGGCGCAGCAGTCGCAGTACGAGCTCTGGCAGGCCGAGCAGCACCGCAGCGAACTGAAGGTGAGAAAGCTGGTGGCGGCGTAGCTGTCGTTACGTGCACCGAAGAGTCCGACGATGAAACGCTTCGACGCACTGATTGGCGGGCTGCTTCTCGCGAGGTGTCATGTGCCGAGCTTCGCCATGGGCTGGGGTGTAGAAATGACCAGACATACGCAGACTTTGATTAATGTCAAGTCTTAGTCACAAACTCCTTTCCTTAGCCGCTGGTGGGGCGCCGCAAGGACTTTAGGAGAATTAAGTTTCCTGACTAGCCCCAGGGCGCAGCTGTAGAGCTTCCTCTCCCCATGCAAATAGAGGAGAGGGAACTTTCCGTCTGAGCATAACTGAGGGAGGGGCTAATCAGGTCGAGTTTTGCTATGGATTATAACGCAGGATATCTGCAAAATCTGGCCAAACCAAACCTCCATTGGCACGGTGCATCTAATCCTTACGCTGTTCACCCTGCAGCTGCTCAATGACCATGCTAGGAATACGGTTGCGCAACTGAAATGTAACTCGCATAGGGGCGTCTTCTTCCGCAGAAATAAAATCGACAGGACCAAGATAACTGGCCATGCTGTGCGAGCTCGGTTGCACAAACAGGTGTAACGTGATTCCTAGGTTACGGTGCTCGACGATCATTCGGCCAGTACCGGAGTTTCTAGTCTGCTTATTCTGACTTGTCCACATAAAGTGGGAGTCATCTTTGATGCGGTTGGTGTATTGGTGACGCGCAATTGCGCTGCTCGTATCTAGCTTAGTAATAATGACTATGTGCTCACCGGCACAATCAAAGGTCATCACGCCCATATTATGCCGCGCCGGATCATACTGACTATTAAAGTGGTTGACGATCTCTTGCCGACTGTAACCGCGATGCAAGTCCAGTGCTTCCGGACGACGCAAAATGCCGCCGTGCCGTGATCGAAAGTCTTTTTCCAAGGTGTACTGGATGCGGCCTTCGATTTCTTCTCGCAGCAAATCGGCTGGGATTTCTTGCCTCGCCCCTTTGGTTAGCCCAACGCCATCAAACAAGTCTCCAAGCTTACGCTTGAGCGTATCCGCCACTTTGGACTCGGCGTATGGCTTGTACTCTGCGCGCCAACGCGGAAATCGCTGATAAAACGCTTCGTAACCCGCATCGGGATCATCGGGCATTGCACACATACCCCATAGTGCAGCATATGGATAGACGCGCTGCGCTTGCCAGTCCTTTTCTGCAGACAAGAGTAATTGATAACTGGCGCTGTCCCGATCAAGCGAAAGCTCCCAAGCCTGCGCATCTTCAGCGGCTTGACGCAATCCAATCCAGCTTCCAAATGCGCTGCGCACATCGGATGGAGTTGGCATATTTGCGTCGGATAGCAAATCCACCAGTTGTGGCCGGCTAATATCTAGTTCTTGATGTAGGCGCTTATAGGCGGTCAAACAAAGATCCTTGCGCGAGGGGGCGTAGCGCTGTACCTTTTTAAGAATCTCGACCGTCTTTGCATCAAGAACAATCTCGCAATCTTTGGGCGGTGTGATATCCAGAAGAGGTACCGTGCTTGGGCCGCGCGGGGCGTTGCGGTCGCTCAACGCATCTAACGCGTCAACTGCCAGCCAAGCCGAACGGTGATGACCGACGAAATCAAGCACTGTCAAAACCTCCGACTGTGGCGTCAATCGCAGGCCGCGACCAAGCTGCTGAATAAAGATAGTTGCGGATTCAGTTGGGCGCAGGAACACCACAGTATTAATCGCCGGAAGATCCACACCCTCATTTAGGACATCCGCTACAAACAGCCACTCCAGGGGGTGTGAGGGGTCTTGAAGCTGCTTATAGATTTTTTCGCGCTCGGCAACATGATCCATCCCGGTGACTGCACGAGCCTCAATGCCCCGCCTGCGTAACGCATCGGCCATATACTGAGCATGTCGGACTCCAGCACAGAAGCCAACCGCAATACGCTTTGGTCCATCAAATCCACGAATTCGACAGTGATGAAGCATCTCATCTACGCGGTTCTCAACCATCAGAGCATTTTCCAGGCGCTCTGGGTCAAATCCACCAGAGCGCCATGGGATCGAGCCATAATCTACGCTTTCGTCAGCGATACCAAAATAGTGGAAAGGAAGCAGCCAGCCTCGATTTATCGCCTCCACCAGCCGAACTTCGTAGGCAACATTGTAATCGCAAAGAGCAAGTACATCGTGACCATCCTGACGCTCTGGGGTGGCCGTGAGGCCCAGCAAAAAATCATAATCCAGCTGAGCTAGCAGGGCGCGATAGGACGGCGCTGATGCATGATGGAATTCATCCACCACAACATATTCGAAGGTGCGGCCCGTTAGCTTGGTGCTGTTGCTGGCAGACGCAATCGTAGCGAACACGAAATCGACGTTTGTGTCTAGGCGACCACCGTATGCTCGGCCATAAATGCGGGTGTCCCCAAATACCGAATTGAATGTTCGCTCTGCCTGAGTGAGATGCTCCAGTCGATTCGATAGGAACAGAAGGCTTCGTGCCCCATGAGCCAGCGCATCGAACGCAGCAAGAAAGGTTTTACCAACTCCCGGCGCCGCAACAACAGCTGCTCGACGCTCACCGCTCTCTCGCAACTCGTTCAATCGAGTCAGCGCTTCGACTTGCGCTTGATTGGGCTTTACGTTCCTTTCACTGCCATACACAGGCTGGGACTGATCGATGTGTGTAGCCGGAATCTTTGCCGGCTGCACTAATGATTGACGAACTGTCTGCGCGTAAGCGTCGATCAGCTCGTGGCTTAGAGGAAACGCATCTTCCCTCAACCAGAGGTATTCGAACAGACCTTGTGCTTCGAGCAATTCATGCTGTCCGACATGCCGCAGGTTTGCCTCAATATTGGTTGATAGCCCGCCCTTGGTGAAGTTCGAAGATCCGATCCAGCACTCCGCCGGCTCGTCCTCGATTACATACATTTTGGCGTGCAGCCCTTGATCTTTACAGCCCTGTTGGTGGGCTAGATGAAGGCGGCTGATCACGCCTGGATATTCTAGGACTGCTTTCAGAGCTTCTGGCTGAGTAACGCACATATAAGTGGAGACCAGAAGTCGTAATGTTCCACCCCGTGCTTGAAATTGCTCCAGCTCTTCGCATATGAGACCGAATCCGCTGTATCGGAAGAACGACACTGCGATGGACACTCGATTGGCAGAAAGAAGCGCATCGCGAACCACATCCAGCATCCTGCGCTGTCCGGGCAGGTTTCCTACGACCGACTTGGAGAGTGGTTCCTGCATTGACCTTTCTCATATGCAAGGTGGCTCGCGCTACGCCTGAAGTATAGGGAACCTTGAAAAGCTCGCTCAATCGCTGGCAAACGCCGAACCAAGAGGACGACGAGGTTGGTGAGACTCCGATCTTCGCTCAACCCCCCGCTTCAGCCAGCAGCGCAGCCGCTTCAGCGGCGATATCCTCCACGCAGGCTTCCACCTGGGCGCGGCGCGAGCGGAAGCTGAGCACGCAGACCCGGCCCAGGTAGCGCTCGCCGACCTGCGCGCCGGTCACCATTACCCGGCCGCGCGCGGTGACGCGCGCCATCAGGGCGCGGGTGGCGGCGTTCTGGGCTTCGAGCGTGTCGAGCCGAGGGCTCTCCAGGTGGAAGGCGAACAGGGAGAGCTGCGGCGCGGCGTCCATCACCACGCCGGGGATTTTCGCCACTTCGTTCGCGGCCCAGACCGCCAGCGCGCGCTTTTCCGCCAGCGCGGCGCGGTAGCGCGCGGTGCCGAAGAGCTTGAGGGTGAGCCACACGCGCAGGCCGGGGAAGCCGCGCGAAAGATCCGGTCCGTACTGCGCCGGGTCGTAGAACTCGCTCTGGTTGTCGGGCAGATAGCCGGCCTCGGACGAGTGCAGCGCGCGCAGCTTCTCGCCGTCGCGCACCAGCAGCGCGCCGGTGCCGTAGGGCATAAACAGCCCCTTGTGCGGGTCGAGGGTGAGCGAGTCGGCGCGCGGGAGCCCGGCCAGCAGCGGGCGCAGTTCGGGAACCATGTGGAAGAAGGCGCCGTAGGCCCCGTCGACGTGGTGCCACAGGCCTTCGCGCGCGCACAGGTCGGCGACGGCCTCCAGCGGATCGACCGCGCCGGTGTTGGTGGTGCCGGCGGTGGAGAACACCATGAAGGGCCTGAGCCCGGCGGCGCGATCTTCGGCAACGGCCGCTTTCAGCACGTCCACGCGCATGCGGAAGCGTCCATCCACCGCGACCTGGCGCACGCGGTCGTGCGCGACGCCGGCCAGACGCGCGGCCTTGGTGATGCAGTGGTGCGACTGCGTGGACACATACAGCGTGCCGGCGCGGATGTTGTGGCCGAGGCGGTCCTCGCGCGCCGCGGCGATGGCGTTGAACATCGCCATCGAGCCGCCCGGGGTGTAGAGCCCGCGCGCGGTTTCCGGGAACTGCATCCAGTCGCGCAGCCAGTCGAGGGTGTTGGCCTCCAGCTGCACCAGCGCGGGCGCGGCCTGCCAGATGCCGGTGTAGCGGTTGGCGGTGTCGGCGATGAAGTCGGCCAGCGCCGCCGGATACACCCCGCCGCCGGGGATGTAGGCGAAGTAGCCGGGACCGGGCGTGCCGAACGAGCGCGGGATCCACTCCTCGAACAGCGGATCGAGCAGCGATTCCAGCGGCGCGCCGTCTTCGGGCGCGTCCTCGCGCAGCGCACGGCACAGCGCCTCGATGTCGGTGAAGTCGCCGTTGGATGGCGCGCGGTCCAGCGCCGCCAGGTGCGCCACCGCGCGCTCCACCACGGTCTGTCCCATGGTCCGCATCTGCTCGGGGGAAAGCTCCAGGCTGGCGGGATCGTGCGCGGCGTGGTTCACCGTTCGTGCTCCGGATGGATGGGGCGAAAACTATAGCGACGGCGCACCCGGGCGACCCGTGCCACAGGGCATCCCGCTGCGCCGGGGGTTCTGGCGTTCGCTCGCCGAAAAGAGTACAAATGTGTCCCATGGACGAACTCAGCCCCCGCCGCCGCTGCATCCTCGAATTCATCCGCGAGCGCGCCCTCGTGCACGGGCAGCCGCCCTCGCTGGCCGAGATCGCCGAGGCCTGCGGGCTGGCCTCGCGCGGGGCAGCACGCAAGCAGGTGCTGGCGCTGGCCGACGCGGGTTTGATCGAGCTGACGCCGGGGCAGGCGCGCGGGATTCGGCCGGCAGGCGCGAAGCGCGAGGCCGGGGCGCTGCCGGTTCCGATTCTGGGCCGGGTGGCGGCCGGCGTGCCGATCGGCGCCGACGCGGGGCTGGGCGATACCCTCTCGCTCGACGCGCGGCTGTTTTCCCTGCGCCCGGACTACCTGCTGCGGGTGGAGGGCGACTCGATGATCGAGGACGGCATCCTCGACGGCGATCTGGTCGGGGTGCACCGCAGCGCCGAGGCGCGCGAGGGACAGGTGGTGGTGGCGCGGCTGGACGGCGAGCTGACCATCAAGCGCCTGTCGCTGCGCGAGGGGCGCGTGCGCCTCCTGCCGCGCAACCGCGCCTACGCACCGATCGAAGTGGGACCAGGGCAGGACTTCGCCATCGAGGGTCTCTACTGCGGCCTGGTGAGGCGCGGCTGAGATGGGCGCGCTCCGGCAGGTCGAACTCGCTGTCGCGGCCAATGACGCCGCGTCACCCGTGGTGCTGGAAGCGCTGCTGGACGGGCGCCGGCTGTGGAAAGGACGCGGCGCGCCCGCGCGCCCCCGTGCCGACGCCGTTCCCACCGGCCACGCAGCGCTCGACGCCGCGCTGCCGGGCGGCGGCTGGCCGCAGGCGGCGCTGAGCGAAATCCTGCATCCGGCCGACGGCATGGGCGAAATCCGCCTGGCCTGGCCTGCGCTGGCGCGGCTGGCGCAGGCCGGCCAGCGCGTGGTGCTGGTGGCACCGCCGCACCTTCCCTGCGCCCCGGCCTGGCGCAGCGCCGGCGTGGAGCCGGCGCGGCTGCAGCTGGTGCAGGCCACCGATCCGCGCGAGGCGCTGTGGGCCGCCGAGCAGTGCCTGCGCTCGGGCAGCTGCGGCGCGGTGCTGTGCTGGCCCCATCGCGCCGACGATCGCGCCCTGCGCAGGCTGCAGGTGGCGGCGGAAACCGGCCGCAGCCTCGCCTTCGCCTGGCGTCCGCTCGCGGCGCAGCGCAACCCCTCGCCGGCGGCGCTGCGCCTGGCCATCGGCCCCGAGCCCAACGCGCTGCGCGTGCTCAAGTGCCGCGGCGGCGCGGTGCCGGCGCGGCCGATTTCGCTCGCGCAGTGAGACACCCGTGCGCTGGGCCTGCGTGCTGCTGCCGCATCTGGCGCTGGACGGTGCCCTTCGCGCGGGCGGGCCGGACGATGCTCCGTTCGCGCTGGTCGACGGCCCCGCGCAGCGGCGCGTGCTGCACGATGCCTGCGATCGGGCCCGCGCGCTGGGATTGAAGCCGGGGCAGCCGCTGGGCGTGGCGCAGGCGCTGGCCGGCCGGCTGCAGGTTCGCCCGCGCGACGTGCGCGAAGAGGCGCGCCAGCGCGACCTGCTGGCGGCCTGGGCCTATGGCTTCAGCTCGCAGGTGGCCGCCTTCGGCCCGCGCGCGCTGGCGGTGGAGGTGGGCGGCAGCCGCGCCCTGTTCGGCGGCTGGGAAGAGATCGCGCCGCGCTGGCGCGAGGAGCTGGCCGCGCTGGGCTTCCGCCACCGCCTGGCGCTGGCGCCGAATCCGCTGGCGGCGCGGGTGCTGGCGGGAATCGAGGACGACGCGCAGGTCGCGGATGACGCGGCGCTGCGCGCGCGCCTGGACGCCCTGCCGCTGGCCCGCAGCGGCCTGCCCGAGCCCATGGTGCAGGCGCTCGCGCGCATGGGCCTGCGCCAGCTCGGCGCCCTGCGCGCGCTGCCGCGCAGCGCCCTGATGCGGCGCTTTCCGCCGCGCCTGCTGGAGCACCTGGACGCGCTCTACGGCGAGCGCGAGATCGCGCTGCCGCTCTACCGCCCGCCGCCGCGCTTCGCCGCGCGCGTCGAGCTGTCGCATCGGGTCGAATCCTCGCAGGCGCTGCTGTTTCCGCTGCGCCGGCTGACGGGCGATCTTGCGCTCTACCTCGGCGCGCGCGACGGCGGCGCGCAGCGGTTCGAGCTGGTTCTCGAGCACGAGGACCATCCGGCCACGCGCGTGCCGGTGGGCCTGCTCGCGCCCGAGCGCGAGGCGGGGCTGCTGTTCGAACTGGCGCGCGGGCGGCTGGAGCGCGCCGCGGTGCCCGCGCCCGTGGAGGCGCTGGCGCTGCACGCCGAATCCCTGCCGCCCTTTGCGCCGGAGCACCGCGACCTGTTCGATCCGCGCCCGCAGCAGGCCGTGCCCTGGGAGGTCCTGCGCGAGCGCCTGCGCGCGCGGCTGGGCGAGGACGCGGTGCAGGGCCTGGCGCTGCGCGCCGACCACCGCCCCGAACGCGCGAGCGCGCCGGGGGAATCCGATGCGCCGGCCCCCGCGCCGACGCTCGACGCCCCGCGCCCGGCCTGGCTGGTGCGCGAAGCCCCGCCCCTGTACGGCGCGCCGCGCGTGCTGGCCGGCCCGGAGCGCATCGAGTCGGGCTGGTGGGACTGCGCCGACGCGCGCCGCGACTACTACCGCGTGCTCACCCGCGACGGCCGCGAGGCCTGGGTGTACCGCGAGCGCGGCGGCGACGGCACCTGGCATCTGCACGGCTGGTTCGCATGAGTCCCGGCCCGCCCGATGCGCCGGCCTACGCCGAGCTGCACTGCCTGTCGAACTTCAGCTTCCGGCGCGGCGCCTCCAGCGCCCGCGAGCTGTGCGAGCGCGCCGCGCGGCTGGGCTACGCCGCCCTCGCCATCACCGACGAATGCACCCTGGCCGGCGCGGTGCGCGCCTGGCAGGCGGCGCGCGAGGTGGGCATCGCCCTGATCATCGGCGCCGAAATGCAGATCGAGGACGGCCCGAAATTCGTCCTGCTGGCCGAAGGCCTCGCCGGCTACCAGCGCCTGTGCGCCCTGATCACCGCCGCGCGCCGCCGCGCGCCCAAGGGCGAATACCGCCTGCTGCACGAGGATTTCGATGCGGGCACCGAAGGGCTGCTCGCGCTGTGGATTCCCGGGCCGCGGCCCGACGCGGCGCAGGGGCGCTGGCTGGCGGAGCGCTTTCCCGGGCGCACGTGGATCGCGGTCGAACTGCACTGCGGCCCGGACGACGCCGCGCGCCTGATGCGGCTGGAGGCGCTGGGCGCGGCGCTGGAGCTGCCGCGGGTGGCCTGCGGCGATGTGCACATGCACGCGCGTGGCCGGCGCGCCCTGCAAGATGCGCTCACTGCCCTGCGCCACGGCGTCCCGGTGGCCGAGGCCGGCGCGCACCTGTTTCCCAACGGTGAGCGCCACCTGCGCCGGCGCGCCGAGCTGGCCGAGCGCTACCCGGCGGCGCTGATGGAGGAATCGGTGCGCATCGCGCGGCGCTGCCGCTTCGATCTTTCCGAGCTGCGCTATCAGTACCCGCGCGAGGCGGTGCCGGCCGGCTGGAGCCCCGCCGCCTGGCTGCGCCAGCTCGTCGAGGAGGGCATCCGCAGGCGCTGGCCGGAGGGCGTCACGCCCAAGGGCCGGAGCCTGATCGAGAAGGAGCTGGCCCTGATCGCCGAGCTGGGCTACGAGAGCTACTTCCTCACCGTCCACGACCTGGTCCGCTTCGCCCGCGAGCGCGGCATCCTGTGCCAGGGGCGCGGCTCGGCCGCCAACTCGGCGGTGTGCTACGCGCTGGGCATCACCGAGATCGACCCGGACCGCATCGGCATGCTGTTCGAGCGCTTCATCTCGCGCGAGCGCAACGAGCCGCCCGACATCGACGTGGACTTCGAGCACGAGCGGCGCGAGGAGGTGATCCAGTACGTGTTCGCCCGCTACGGGCGCGAGCGCGCCGCGCTCACCGCGGTGGCCAGCACCTATCACGCCGCCGGTGCCCTGCGCGACATGGCGCGCGCCCTGGGCCTGCCGCCCGAGGCAACCGACCGCCTCGCCGCCTGCGCCGGGCGCTGGAGCCGCGCGATCCCGACGGCCGAGCGCCTGCGCGAGCAGGGTTTCGACCCCGACGGCCCGCTGCTGCACCGCATCCTGGTGCTGGCCAGCGCGCTGATCGGCTTTCCCCGCCACCTGTCCCAGCACCCGGGCGGCTTCGTCATTTCCGACGCGCCGCTGTCCAGCCTGGTGCCGGTGGAAAACGCCGCCATGGACGGGCGCACCGTGGTGCAGTGGGACAAGGACGACCTCGACGCGCTGGGCCTGATGAAGGTGGACGTGCTGGCGCTGGGCATGCTCAGCGCCCTGCGCCGCAGCTTCGAGCTGCTGCGCCGGCACGAGGGCTTGGCGCTGGATCTGGCCGCCATTCCGGGCGACGACGCACCGACCTGGGAGATGATCAGCCGCGCCGACACGATCGGCGTGTTCCAGATCGAATCGCGCGCGCAGATGGCGATGCTGCCGCGCATGAAGCCGCGCTGCTTCTACGATCTGGTCATCGAGCTGGCCATCGTGCGCCCCGGGCCGATCCAGGGCGACATGGTGCATCCCTACCTGCGCCGGCGCGCCGGGCTGGAACCGGTGAGCTATCCCTCCGAGGCGCTGCGCGCGGTGTTCGAGCGCACCCTGGGCGTGCCGCTGTTCCAGGAGCAGGTGATGCAGCTGACGGTGGTCGCGGCCGGCTACAGCCCGGGCGAGGCGGACCGGCTGCGCCGCGCGATGGCGGCCTGGAAGCGCCACGGCGGCATGGAGCCGCACCGCGAAAAGCTGATCGCCGGGATGCTCGCGCGCGGCTACGAGGCGGGATTCGCGCAGCGCCTGTTCGAGCAGATCGCGGGCTTTGGCGAATACGGATTTCCCGAATCGCACTCGGCCAGCTTCGCCCTGCTGGCCTGGGCCAGCGCCTGGCTCAAGTGCCACCACCCCGCAGCCTTCGCCTGCGCCCTGCTCAACAGCCAGCCGATGGGCTTCTACAGCCCCGACCAGATCCTCCAGGACGCGCGCCGCCACGGCGTCGCCGTGCGCCCGGTGGACGTGCGTGCCAGCGACTGGGAAAGCACGCTGGAACCCGACGGGCGCGGCGGCTGGGCCATCCGCATGGGGCTGTCGATGGTGCACGGCCTGCCTGAAGCCGTCGCGCGACACATCGCCGCGGCGCGCAGCGATCGCCCCTTCACCGACCTCGACGACCTCTGCCGCCGCGCCGCCCTGCCGCACGGGAGCGGGGCGGAAAAGAGCCCGCAGGCGCTGCTCGCCGACGCCGGCGCCCTGCGCGGTCTGGCCGGGCACCGCCACCGCGCGCGCTGGGCGGTTGCCGGCCTGGAGGCGCACCGCCCGCTGCTGGAAGGCGCTGCCGCGCCCGAGCCGCGCATCGCCCTGCCCCCGCCCGACCGGGTGGAGGACCTCAAGGCCGACTACGCCAGCCTTGGCACCACCCTGGGAGCCCATCCGCTGGCCCTGCTGCGCGCGCGCCTGGCGCGGCGGCGCTGCAAGAGTTCACGCGAGCTGGGCCTGATGCAAAGCCGCGAATTCGTCCGCGCCGCGGGCCTGGTCACCTGCCGTCAGCGCCCCGCCACCGCCAGCGGCGTCACCTTCCTCACCCTGGAGGACGAATTCGGGCTGATCAATGCCGTGGTCTGGCGCAACCTCGCCGAGCGCCAGCGCCGGCCCCTGGTGGAGGCGCAGCTGCTGCAGGTGGACGGGCGCCTGGAGTCAAAGGACGGCGTGCGCCACCTGATCGCCCGGAACCTCGTCGACCTGAGCCCGTGGCTGGCGGAGCTGGACGTGCGCAGCCGGGACTTCCACTGACGCCACCGGGAAGCACGAGGGCTTTCGAAAAACCGCGCGGATTTTTCCGGACGACGGCGCGGGTGTGCTGGAATGATGGCGAAACGGCGCATCCAGCCCGGCAACGGATTTTCAGATGATCTCACCGCGTCCCGTACTGGCACTCCTGCTGCTGCTCGCATCAATCGGCGGCGCGGCGGCCGCGGATGCCGACTTCGCCCGCTGCCTTGCCGGCCTGCGCGCCCAGGCGGCGAATGCGGGCGTGCCCGGCGCGGCCTTCGATCGATTCACCGACGGCCTCGCACCCGATGCCTCGGTGCTGACGCTGCTGGACGCACAGCCGGAGTTCACCACGCCGATCTGGGACTATCTCGCCGCGCTGGTGGACGCGCGCCGCGTCGCGCAGGGACGCGAGATGCTGGCGCACCACGCCGCGGTGCTGGCGCGGGTGGAGGCGGCCTATGGCGTGGACCGTCACACCGTGGTCGCGGTGTGGGGCGTGGAAAGCGACTACGGGCAGGTTTCCGGAAACCGTCCGCTGCTGGTTTCTCTGGCCACGCTGTCCTGCGCCGGACGCCGGCAGGCGTTCTTTCGCGGCGAGTTCCTGGCGCTGGTGAAGCTGCTGCACGCCGGGGATCTTTCCCCCGACGGACTTACCGGCTCCTGGGCCGGTGCCTTCGGCCACACCCAGTTCATGCCCGGCACCTATGCGCGCATCGCGGTGGATTTCGACGGTGACGGCCGCCGCGATCTGGTGAAAAGCGTTCCCGATGCGCTGGCGTCCACGGCCAACTACCTCCAGCGCGCCGGCTGGAAGCGCGGCGAACGCTGGGGATTCGAAGTGCGCGTGCCGAAGGCACTGGACGCTTCGCTGGCGGGACGCAAGAACGCGCGCACGCTGTCCGACTGGCGCGCGCGCGGCGTGACCCGCATCGACGGCTCACCGCTGCCGCAGAGCGAAGCGCGCGCCGCGCTGCTGCTTCCCGCCGGCAGGGCCGGTCCGGCGTGGCTCGCCTTGCGCAACTACAGCGCGATCTATTCCTACAACGCGGCGGAAAGCTATGCGCTGGCCATCGCGCTGCTTTCCGACCGCCTGCGCGGCGACCCGCCGCAGGTCGCGGCCTGGCCCACCGACGACCCCGGCCTCGGCCGCGACGAGCGCGAGCGACTGCAGCGTCTGCTCATCGCGCGCGGCCACGATATCGGCGAGGCCGACGGCATGATCGGCACCCGCACCCGCCGCGCCATCGTCGCCGAGCAGGAGCGCCTCCGGATGACGCCGGCCGACGGGCGGGCGGGAAAGAGGATTCTCGACGCGCTGGAGCGCGAAGCCCGGCGAGCGGACGGTCCGCAGGCGCGCTGAACGCCGGCGGCACCCGGCTACCAGTGCATCTGCGCGCGCAGCCCGACGACTTCCCTGTCCGCGGGCGCGCCGCGCCGGTGGCTGTCGACGCCCGAGCCATTGAGGCTCAGCCGCAGGTGTTCCCCGCAGTACCAGTTCACCCCGAGGGTGATCGTGTCCATGTGTCCGCCCTCGATCCCGGCGTCGTCCAGATCCAGGGTTTCGATGCGCGCGGCGAGCTGCCAGAGGCTGTGCGCCGACGTCGGTGATGCGGCGCGCGGCAGGCCGTCGCGATACGACCAGGCCTCGCCGCCGAGGTTCCACACCGCGCTCAGATAGCCGCCGCGCGCGGTGTAGTCGGGGGCGGCGGTGCGCTCGATGGTGCCCTGCAGGTATTCGGCCTGCAGCTTCAGCGGGCCGGCGAGCCACACCGCTTCCGCGCTGCTGGTGTCCAGGCGGTGGGCGTCGGTGAAGCGGCCGCTGTCGATGATCCGTTCGTTCGACAGGTCGCTCTGCGGGCGCGCGGCCAGGCGCTGCCCGCCGCCGGGGACGGTGTGGCTGACCTGGGCCAGGCCGAGGTGCAGGGTGCGGCCCGACGTGCGGACAGGTGCCCAGGTGGCGCGCACCGCATAGCCGGTTCCCTGCGCCCCGCCGGCGTTGATGCTGCGGTCGATCGCGCTGACGCTGACGCTCCAGCCTTCGCCCGCCTGGGTGTAGTTCACCCCCGCCCGGCGACCGGGAGCCAGGGCGTTGCTGACGGCCGCCTTGGCAATGAAATCGGCGTGCCGCGTCGAGGCCACTTCTTCCAGGCCCAGCGGCTGCTTGAACTGGCCCGCGCGCAGGCGGCGGCCCTTGCCCAGATCCAGACCTAGCTGCACGTTCAACCAGCGCTCGAGGTGGACGTCGTAGGCGATTTCCCAGAACGCGCGGCCCGGACCGGTGCCGATGAGGTTCTGCTCCGCGCGCCGCATGCCGGTGTCGGCGCGGCGCGCCGCGTCGGGGCGCACGTCGTGATAGCCGTAGCGATCGGCCTGCAGCAGCCCTTCCCACTCCACCGTGGAACCGGCGAACGTACCCAGCTCGAGGCCGGCGCACTGTGACGCCGGAACAAGAAAGAGAGTGAGGAGCAGGGCGTTGCGTCGCTGCGTCATGGCGTAGTGGCCACCGGGTATCCGGGCAATTATGGCAGCACGGTGCCGGTGCGCGCGCCGCGTACGCTGCGCCGGGATTCCGTGACCTTCATCACGACCTTTGGCACAAGTCACACCGCGGCCGGCCAAGTAGTCTTCCCGCGTATCCATCGCCCCGCACCGTCCCTCGTGCCGGCGCGCGATGGCTTGAAGCCACACCCGATTCTTTTACCGGAACCCGACCCCATGCTGTCGATCAAGAACCTCTCCAAGACCTACGCCAACGGCGTCGCGGCGCTCACCGGCGTCTCGCTTGATATTCCGACCGGCATGTTTGGATTGCTGGGGCCGAACGGCGCGGGCAAATCCACCCTGATGCGCACCATCGCCACGCTGCAGGATCCGGACTCGGGCACCATCCACCTCGGCGATCTCGACCTGCTGGCGAACAAAGCCGAGGCGCGCCGCCGGCTGGGCTACCTGCCGCAGGAATTCGGGGTCTATCCGAAGGAGCCGGCGATCACCATGCTCGACCACTTCGCCCGGCTGAAGGGCATCGTCAATGCGAAAGAGCGCCGCGAGGTGGTGGAAGCGCTGCTCAGGCAGGTGAACCTGTGGGACGTGCGCGGGCAGAAGCTGGGCGGCTTTTCCGGCGGCATGCGCCAGCGCTTCGGGATCGCACAGGCGCTGCTCGGCGATCCGCGGCTGATCATCGTGGACGAGCCGACCGCAGGGCTCGATCCGGAGGAGCGCAACCGCTTCCTCAACCTGCTGTCGGAAATCGGCGAGCACGTCGTGGTGATCCTTTCCACCCACATCGTCGAGGACGTGACCGACCTGTGTCCGCGCATGGCGATCATCTCGCGCGGCCAGGTGCTGCTCACCGGCGAGCCGCGCGAGGCCATGGCCTCGCTGCAAGGGCGGGTGTGGCGCAAGACCGTGCCCAAGGCCGCGCTGGCACGCTACCAGGAAGATCTGGTGGTGCTGTCCACGCGCCTGGTGGCAGGCGTGCCGGTGATCCACGTGCTTGCCGACACGCGCCCGGAGGAGGGCTTCGAAGCCATCGCGCCGGACCTGGAAGACGTCTATTTCGGCCGGCTGCGCGCGCAGGCCGCGGCAAGCGCTGCCTGAGGTCACGCCCATGTTCCGGACCATTTTCGCCTTCGAGCTGCGCCAGCAGTTCTCCAGCCCCGTATTCTGGGTGGTGTTCTCGGTGTTCGCCCTGCTCGCCTTCGGTGCCGCCAGCTCCGACGCGGTGCAGGTGGGCGGGGCCATCGGCAACGTCAACCGCAATGCGCCCTACGTCATCGTCTATCTCCTGGGTGCCTTCATTTCGCTGGCGATGCTGCTGGCGGTGATCTTCATCGGCGGCGCGGCGCTGCGCGATTTCGACAACCGCACCGCCGAGCTGTTCTTCACCACGCCGGTGAAGAAGCGCGACTACCTCCTCGGCCGCTTCGCCGGCGGCCTCGGCATGGCCGGGCTGATCATGCTGGGCGTGGCGCTCGGCATCTTCGTCGGCACCTTCATGCCCTGGGTCGACGCCGAACGGCTGGGGCCGACAACCGCCGCGCCCTACCTGTGGGCGCTGGCGGTGCTGATCCTGCCCAACCTCTTTTTCATGGGCGCGCTGCTGTTCTGCCTGGCGGTGGCGACGCGCTCGATGCTGATGACTTACGTCGGGGTGATCGCCTTCCTGGTGTTCAACATCATCACCGGCACGCTCACGGCCGATCTCGACACCCGCTGGATCGGCGCGCTGCTCGATCCCTATGGCATGGCGGCGGTGGAGGAGGCGACGCGCTACTGGTCGATCAGCGAACGCAACACGCTGGTCCCGCCGCTGTCCGGGCTGCTGCTGGTCAACCGCGCGATCTGGCTGGCGCTGGGCGCGCTGCTGCTGTGGGCGGCGTGGCGGCTGTTCCGCACCGACCGCGAAGGCTGGACGCTGCGCCGGCGCAAGCCCACCGCCAGCGCGGAGGCACCCGCAGCCCCGCGTACCGCGGCGCTGACGCTTCCCGCGGTCACCCTCGCCACCGGCTTCGGGGCGCAGTGGCGCCAGTTCCTGCACCTGGCCGGGTTTGACCTCAAGGGCGTGCTGCGCGGCGTGCCGCTGCTGGTGATGGGACTGTTCGGGCTGATGATCCTGATCGTCAACCTCAGTTTCGGCATGGAGATGTTCGGCACCCCGCGCTATCCGACCACGGCCACGATGGTCGGCCTGGTCACCGGCTCCTACTCCCTGTTCCTGCTGATCATCGTGGTGTTCTACGCCGGCGAGCTGGTGTTCCGCGAGCGCAGCGCGCGCATCGCCGAGGTCACCGACGCCTATCCCAACGCCGACTGGATCGCGCTGGCCTCCAAGCTGGTGGCGCTGACCGGCGTGGTGCTGCTGTTCTATGCCTCGGGCATCGCGGTGACGATCGTCTACCAGCTCATCCGCGGCGGGGTGGCGATCGAGCCGGGGCTGTACCTGTCGCGGATGCTGATCGAGTGCTCCGGCTTCGTGCTGATGGGCGTGCTGGCGCTGTTCCTGCAGGTCATCAGCAACAACAAGTTCATCGGCTATCTGCTGATGCTGGTGTATCTGGTGCTGCGCGCGACGATGGGCTTCCTCGATTTCGACGACCTGCTCTATCGTCCGTTCGGCACGCCGCCCCTGCCCTATTCGGACATGAACGGCTACGGCCACTTCCTCATCGGCTGGGCCTGGCTGCGGCTGTACTGGGGCGCGTTCGCGGCGCTGCTGTTCGTGGCCGGCCTGCTGTTCTGGGTGCGCGGCAACCGCGCCACGTTCCCCGAGCGCCTGCGCGAGGCGCGCCGCCGCCTCGCACCCGGCCCGGCGGTCGCGGCGGCGCTGGCGCTGGCGGTTTTCGCCGGCAGCGGCCTTTTCATCTTCCACAACACCCACCGGCTCAACGAGTATGTGCCGGGTGACGTGGCGCTGGACCGTCAGGCGGACTACGAGAAGAAGTACCGCCAGTACAAGGGCATCGCCCAGCCGCGCATCACCGAAATGCGGGTGGACGTGGACCTGCATCCGGAGACGCGCACCGCGAACGTGCGCGGGCACTATCGGCTGAAGAACCGCCACGCCCAAGCCATCAACGAGCTGCACGTCGTGGTGCCGGCGGGATTCCGCGACAGCCGGCTGGTGCTGGAATTCGCCCCGCACGAAGTCGTGCTGCAGGACGAGGTGCTCGACTACGCGATCTACCGGCTCGACCAGCCGCTCGCCCCGGGCGCGGAAATGGACTTCGACTTCCGCCTGACGCTGGGACAGGCGGGCTTTCCCAACGGCCGCGCCCAGACCGCCATCGTGGACAACGGCAGCTTCTTCAACAGCTTCGTATTCCCGCAGTTCGGCTACATCGAGTCGTTCCAGATCGAGGACCGCAACGAGCGGCGCAAGCGCGACCTGGGCGAGGTGCCTCGCATGGCCTCGATCGACGACGAGGCGGCACGCGCCAACACCTACATCGCCGCCGATGCCGACTGGCTGCGGTTCGAGACCACGATCTCGACGACGCCCGACCAGATCGCGCTGGCACCGGGCTATCTGCAGCGCGAGTGGATCGAGAACGGCCGCCGCCACTTCCACTACACGATGGATGTGCCGATGCTCAACTTCGCGGCCTGGCTGTCGGCCCGCTGGGAGGTGGCGCGCGGCGAGTGGAATGGCTTGCCGATCGAGGTCTATCACGACCCCAAGCATGCCTGGAACGTCGAACGCATGATCGAGGCCGCGCAGAAGTCGCTGGACTACTTCAGCACCCACTTCACGCCCTACCAGCACCGCCAGCTGCGCATCCTGGAGTTCCCCGCCTACGCCGGTTTTGCCCAGGCCTTCGCCAATACCGTGCCCTATTCGGAAGCCATCGGCTTCGTCACCGACCTGCGCGACGCGGAAAAGATCGACTACGTGTTCTACGTCACCGCGCACGAGGTCGCGCACCAGTGGTGGGCGCACCAGGTGATCGGTGCCAACGTGCAGGGCTCCACGATGCTGTCCGAGTCGCTGGCGCAGTATTCGGCGCTGATGGTGATGGAGAAGGAGTACGGCCGCGCGCGGATGCGCAAGTTCCTCAAGTACGAGCTGGACCGGTACCTCATGTCGCGCGCCATGGAAAAACGCGAGGAGCTGCCGCTGGCGCTGGTGGAAAACCAGCAGTACATCCACTACCAGAAGGGCTCGCTGGTGTTCTACGCGCTGCGCGACGCGATCGGCGAGGACACGCTGAACGCGATCCTCAAGCGCTTCCTGGAAGACAAGGGCTACCAGGAGCCGCCCTACACCACTTCGCGCGAGCTGCTGGCTTACCTGCGCGAGGACACCGACCCGGCGTTCCACCCGCTGATCGAGGACCTGTTCGAGAAGATCGTGTTCTTCGACAACCGCGCGCTGGAAGCCACCGCGGTGAAGCGCGACGACGGCAGGTACGCGGTCACGCTGAAGCTGCACGCAGCCAAGTTCGAGGCCGACGGGCAGGGCAAGGAAACCGGGGTGCCGGTCACCAACGAGATCGAGGTCGGCATTTTCGCGCGCCCCGAGGGCGGCAAGGAAGACGACGAGACCGTGCTCTACCTCGCCCGCCACCGTTTCGACCAGACCGAAACCACGCTGGAGCTGGTGGTGGATGCGGAACCCTACGATGCCGGCATCGATCCCTACAACACGCTGATCGATCGGGTTTCGGACGACAATCGCCGGCGCGTGACGCTGAAGTGATGGCGGGCCGAGCGGCGGCCGGGCGCTGCGGTTCCGCATGGGAATGGACGACAGGCTCCGGCGTGCCGCGGTGCCGGGAATGTGCTTGGACTGCCGCCCCCGCGAGGGCGGGGAACCGGCGGCTTTACTTTGGATTTCAAGGCGATGGACGCCCGCCGGCGCGGGCGTGACGAGGCGGGAAACCTGCGGGACGGAGCGCTAGAACGGCAGGGCAAGGTCCGGATCGACCGCCAGCAACTGCTCGCGGAAGGCTTGCTGGATGCGGGCCAGCGCGGCCTCGTCGTCGGCATCGAAGCGCAGCACCAGGCTGGGCGTGGTGTTGGAGCAGCGCACCAGGCCCCAGCCGTCGGGCCAGTCGGCGCGCAGCCCGTCGATGGTCGAGATCTTGGCGTCCTCGAAGCGGGCCTTCTCGACGAACTCCCGGACGTAGGCGTAGTGCGCGCCCTCTTCCATGGGCACCTTGAGCTCGGGCGTGCTGGCCCCTTTGGGCAGCTCGGCGAAAACTTCTTCCGGGCTGCGGTCGTCGGCGGCAAGGATTTCCAGCAGGCGCGCGGCGGAATAGATGCCGTCGTCGAAGCCGAACCAGCGCTCGCGGAAGAAGAAGTGTCCGCTCATCTCGCCGGCCAGCTCGGCCTCGGTTTCGCGCATCTTGGCCTTGATCAGCGAATGGCCGGTCTTCCACATGATCGGGCTGCCGCCGTTGCGCAGGATCTGCCCGGCCAGGTGTCCGGTGCACTTGACGTCGTAGATGATCGTGGCACCCGGGTTGCGCATGAGCACGTCGCGGGCGAACAGCATCAGCAGGCGGTCGGGGTAGATCACCTCGCCTTCCCGCGTCACCACGCCGAGGCGGTCGCCGTCGCCGTCGAAGGCCAGGCCGATGTCGGCCTCGAATTTCTGCACGAGGTGGATCAGGTCGCGCAGGTTTTCCGGATCGCTCGGGTCCGGATGATGGTTGGGGAATTCGCCGTCGATGTCGCAGTAGAGCGGCATCACCTCGGCCCCGATCGCCTCCAGCACCTGCGGGCCAATGACACCCGCCACGCCGTTGCCGGCATCCACGACCACCTTGATCGGACGCTCGAGCTGCACGTCCGAGGCGATGCGCGAAATGTACTCGGACGACACGTCCATGCTCTGCAGGCCGCCGCCGCCGTCGCGATCCAGCAGGCCGTCGATGATGCGGAAGTAGAGGTCTTCGATCGCTTCTCCCGCGAGGGTTTCACCGCCCAGCACGATCTTGAAGCCGTTGTAGTCGGGCGGGTTGTGGCTGCCGGTCACCGCCACGCAGGAGCCGGTGTGGAGCTGGTAGCTGGCGAAATACACCACCGGCGTGGGTGCCATGCCGATGTCGATGACGTCGCGCCCGGCCAGACGCAGGCCCTCGATCAGCGCGTCGGACAGCTCGGGACCGGAGAGGCGCCCGTCGCGTCCGACCACGACCTCGCGCAGATTGCGCTCGGCCATCACGGTGCCGATCGCCTGGCCCAGCAGGCGCGCGATATCATCGCTCAGGGTCTTGCCCAGCACGCCGCGGATGTCATAGGCGCGGAATATGCTGCGATCCAGCGCCAGCGCGGGCTTCTTCGCGGCCGGTTCCGGGGCGGGCCCGGGCGGCGCGCGGCGCGCGGCGGCGGCCGGTGCGCGCTCTGCCTCCAGCTCCGATTGGCGCAGGGCTTCGGCAAACGTCGGCTCCACCTCCCGTCCACGGCTGGAGGCCAGCTGCAGGGTCTTGAGCAGCTTCCACACCAGCAGGGCACCCATCAGCAGCGCGCCGATGCCGAGGCCCAGCTGGGTGGTCTTCGAATAAGGCAGGGTGGACACGAATTCGGGGGCGGCGGTGGCGATCTGCAGCGCGATGCCTTCGATCATGGTGGACTCGGTGGCGAAGCGAAGGTTCGAATCGCCCATCTGCACCAGCACCCGCTGCCCGCTGCGCAGCTCCAGGTAGCCGCCCGGAAGGCTGACCGCCCTGACCGAACCGGTGATGGTGTCCAGCGGCACGGTGCCATAGGCCACCGCCAGCGGCTCGCCGTCATCGCCCGGGATTGGGGCAGCAAGCCCGAGCGAGAGCGCGGCGTCCTTGCCCACGACGCCGACCCGGCTGGCGCGCTCGTTTACCGCCGCTGTCAGCAGCGCGAGCTTGCCGAAGCCTACCGCGGCCAATTCTTCGGAGAACGGGTCGTCGAGCGAAGAGGCGTAGAGGGCGACATCACCGACGTCGGGCCAGTCGGTGCGCAGGCGCGCGACGGCATCCTCGAACTCGCCGGCAGCCACGTCGGCGCGCAGGCGCGGTTCCTGGATCGCGACATCCAGACGCTCCTGCATCTGGAGGACGTCCCGGGTGATCGCGGCGGCGGTGCTGGTGCGCAACTGCTCCAGGCGCGGGCCCAACGATTCGGTGTTGGAGGCGCGCCAGGTTTGCCACAGGATGCCCACGCCGCCCAGCAGCGCGAGCAGCGCGAAAACGCCCAGGATGCCGATGCTGACCTGCGGCGGCAGCGGCAGGCCCTCGCGTGGCTCGTTCTTGTTGCGCTTTGCCATTGATTCCCCCTGGGTGCCCGATCGCGCGCTCAACCCGTGCCGGTATGCCCGAACCCGCCCTCGCCGCGCGCGCTGGGGGCGAAGGCATCGACAGGCACCAGACGGGCCCGGCCGACCGGGATGAACACCAGCTGCGCGACGCGATCGCCGGGGCTGATGGTAAATGGCCTGTCGCTGCGGTTCCACAGACTGAGCAGGAGCGGACCCTGATAGTCGGCGTCGATCAGCCCGGTGAGGTTGCCCAGCACCAGCCCGTGGCGATGCCCCAGGCCCGAGCGCGGCAGCACTACCGCGCACCAGCCCGGGTCGGCGATGTGGATTGCAAGGCCGGAGGGCACCAGTTCGCTCTGGCCGGGAATCAGAGTGAGCGGTGCCTCGACCATGGCGCGAAGGTCGAGCCCGGCGGCACCGGGGGTGGCGTATCCGGGCAGCGGAAACTCCACGCCCAGGCGTGGATCAAGCAGCCGCACGGCCACGTCGGGAAAGGTGGTCCGCTCCGGCGACCATGGGGCAGCGGGCAGGGTCATGGGCGATTCCGGAAGCGCTGGGCAATGACCGCCAGCAACTCCCGTGCCACCTGCGCCTTGTCGGCGCGCGCGATCTCGTGCCGACCCTCGGGCCACAGCACGGTCAGGGCATTGCAGTCGGCGTCGAAGCCCGAGCCCTCCTCGCCCACGCGGTTGGCGGCGATCATGTCCAGACGCTTGCGCTCCAGCTTGTCGCGCGCGTAGCGCTCGACCTCGTGGGTTTCCGCGGCAAAGCCGACCACGAAGGGCCGATCCTGCCGCGCCGCGACTTCCGCAAGGATGTCGGGATTCTGTACCAGCTCCAGGGTCAGGCCGCCGTCGCCGCGCTTCTTGATCTTCTCCAGGCTCGCCTCGCGCGGCCGGAAGTCGGCGACCGCCGCGGTGGCGATGAAAAGGTCGGACTGCGCGACGCGATCCGTCACCGCCGCCAGCATCTGTTCGGCACTGCGCACCGCGATGCGCTCGACCCCGGCCGGCACGGGAAGATTCACCGGGCCGGACACCAGGGTGACGCGCATGCCCAGCCGCTGCGCTTCCGCGGCCACGGCGTAGCCCATGCGGCCGGAGCTGCGGTTGCCGAGGTAGCGCACCGGATCGAGATCCTCCACCGTGGGCCCGGCGGTCAGCAGCAGGCGGCGTCCGGCGAGGACAGCGGCGGCCTCGGGATCGGGATCGGGCGTCACGACCGCATCGGCGATCGCAGCCGGTTCCCACATTCGCCCCGCGCCGGTTTCGCCGCAGGCCTGGCCGCCGGCATCAGGGCCGAGCAGCACCGCACCGCGCTCGACCAGGGTGGCAAGGTTGGCCTGGACCGCCGGGTGCTCCCACATCACCCGGTTCATCGCGGGTGCGAGGAACAACGGTGCCTCGGTCGCCAGGCACAGCGTGGTCAGCAGGTCATCGGCCTGGCCCTGCGCCAGGCGCGCGATCAGATCGGCCGAAGCCGGCGCGATCAGCACGCGCTGCGCCCAGCGCGCCAGCTCGATGTGGCCCATCGAGGCTTCCGCGGCGCTGTCCCACAGCGAGGTGCGCACCGGCTCGCCGGACAAGGCCTGGAAGGTCAGCGCGGTGACGAAGCGCTCGGCGTTTTCCGTCAGCACCACGCGCACCTGCGCGCCGCGCTCGCGCAGGCGACGCACCAGATCGGCCGCCTTGTAAGCCGCGATTCCGCCGCTCACGCCGAGCAGGATGCGCTGCGGCGTCGTGCTCATGCCCGATGCCCGCGAACGAGCGCGAGGGGGCGGCGAAGGCGTGGCCGCATCGGAGAAGTCCTATGCCGGAACGGGGCGATCAGCTTACTTCAAACCCGCTCCGAACCGATGCCGGCGGCGCACCGGATCAGGAAGGATGGTCCTGAACCGATGGGAGGACGACATGAACCTGCGCGATTGGCCGGCCGAAGAAAGGCCGCGGGAAAAACTGCTGGCCCGCGGGCCGGAGGCGCTGTCCGACGCCGAGCTGCTGGCGGTGTTCTTCGGCACCGGGCTGCCGGGGCGCAACGCCATCGATCTGGGGCGCGAGCTGCTGGCGCGCCGCGGCGGCCTGCGCGGCCTGCTCGCGCTCCCGGGCAGGGAACTGGTGCGTGAGTCCGGGCTCGGGCCGGCGCGCGCCGCGCGCCTGGTAGCGGCGCTGGAACTGGCCACACGCCACCTGGCGACGGGGCTCGATCGCCCCGGTGCCATCACCCATCCGCGCCACGCAGGCGAGTACTTCCGCGCCCGCCTGCGGGATCGCACGCGCGAGGTCTTCGCCTGCCTGTTCGTCGACACCCGGCACCGCCCGATCGCGATGGAGGAGCTGTTCATGGGCACGCTCGACAGCAGCGAGGTCCATCCGCGCGAGGTGGTGCGGCGCGCGATGGAGCACAACGCCGCCGCGGTGGTGTTCGCACACAATCATCCCAGCGGCATCGCCGAACCCAGCGCCTCGGACCGCGCGCTCACCGTGACCCTGCGCGAGGCACTCAAGTTGGTGGGGGTGCGCGTGCTCGATCATTTCGTCATCGGCGACGAGGTGACGAGCTTCGCCGAACGGGGCTGGCTGTGAACGCGCCGGCCACGATCCGGCTCGGCGACCGGCGGGTGATGGTGACGCGGCCGCGCGCGGCTAAACTGCACCGCCTGGTCCATCCGCCCCACGATCCGATGACGCCCGTTCGCCCCTTCCTGCACGCCACGCCCGCGCTCGGTGCGCGCGTCTACGTCGATCCGGCCGCCACCGTGATCGGCCAGGTCACACTGGACGACGACGCCTCGATCTGGCCAGGCGCGGTGCTGCGCGGCGACGTCAACTTCATCCGGATCGGCGCGCGCACCAGCATCCAGGACGGCAGCATCGTGCACGTCAGCCACGATGGCCCCTACACCCGGCCAGGCGGATTCCCCACGGTCATCGGTCCGGACACCACGGTGGGCCACGGCGTGATCCTGCACGGCTGCAGCATCGGCAGCTTCTGCCTGATCGGCATGCGTGCCACCGTGCTGGACGGTGCCACGGTGGAGGACTACGGCTTCGTCGGTGCCGGCGCACTGGTGCCTTCGGGCAAGACCGTGGGCTCGGGCGAGCTGTGGCTGGGCAACCCGGCGCGCTGCGTGCGCCGGCTCAGCGAGCGCGAACTGGAGTCGCTGCGCTACAGCGCGGCGCACTACGTCCGGCTCAAGGACACCTATCTGGCGATGGCCGGCGGCTGAATCCGCCGGCCCTGAAGCATCCGCTCACAGCCCGTAGTAGAGCGCGTATTCCAGCGGGTGGGTGGCGGCGCGGAATCGGGTGACCTCGCGCATCTTCATCGCGATGTAGCCGTCGATGAAGTCGTCGCTGAACACCCCGCCGGCCTTGAGGAAGTCACGGTCCGCATCGAGTGCCTCCAGGGCCTGGTCGAGCGAGTGGCAGACGGTGGGGATGTTCTTTTCCTCCTCCGGCGGCAGGTCGTAGAGATCCTTGTCGCTCGGCGCACCCGGATCGATCTTGTTGCGGATGCCGTCGAGGCCGGCCATCAGCAGCGCCGAGAAGACCAGGTAGCCGCTCTGCACCGGATCCGGGAAGCGGATCTCGATGCGGCGCGCCTTCGGGCTCGAAACCCACGGGATGCGACACGAGGCCGAGCGGTTGCGCGCCGAATAGGCCAGGAGGATCGGAGCCTCGAAACCCGGCACCAGGCGCTTGTAGCTGTTGGTGGTGGAGTTGCTGAAGGCATTGATGGCGCGGGCGTGCCGGAAGATGCCGCCGATGTACCACAACGCCATTTGCGACAACCCGCCATAGCCCTCGCCGGCAAAAAGATTCTTCCCGTCCTTGAACAGCGACTGGTGCACATGCATGCCCGAGCCGTTGTCGCCCACCAGCGGCTTGGGCATGAACGTGGCCGTCTTGCCGGCGCGGTGGGCGACATTCCTGACCACGTGCTTGTGCGTAAGCAGGCGATCGGCCATGGTCAGGAGCGCGTCGAACTTCACGCCGATTTCGCACTGCCCCGCCGTGGCCACCTCGTGGTGATGCACTTCGGTTTCGATGCCGAGCGACTCCAGCACCTTCACCATCTCGCCGCGCAGGTCGTGCAGGGTGTCGCTCGGGGGGAGCGGCAGGTAGCCGCCCTTCACGCCGGGGCGGTGACCGCTGTTGCCGTGCGGGTACTCGCGCGCGGCGGACCAGGCGGCCTCTTCCGAATCGATCTCGAAAAAGGCGTGCCCCATCTCGTTGCCCCAGCGCACCGAATCGAACACGAAGAACTCCGGCTCCGGACCGAAGTAGGCGGTATCGGCGATGCCGCTGGCCTTGAGGAACGCCTCGGCGCGATGCGCGACCGAGCGCGGGCAGCGCGAATAGGCCTGCATCGTGGCCGGTTCCAGCACGTCGCAGACCAGCACCAGGGTGGGATCGGCGGTGAACGGATCGAGGTAGGCGCTGGCGGCATCGGGCAGCAACACCATGTCCGACTCGTTGATGCCCTTCCATCCGGCCAGCGAAGATCCGTCGAACATGCGCCCGTCCTCGAACAGGGCGGGGCCTGCGGCCCGGACCGGATAGGTGATGTGGTGCTGGCGGCCGCTCATGTCGACGAAGCGCAGGTCGACGAACTCGACCGCGTGATCCTTGATGAGCTTTTCGACCTGTTCGTACGACATGGGCACTCCGTGGCATGGATGGGCGGGAGCCTGCGCGGATCCGGCGTGCCCGGATCCGGCGCGGCGTTGGTCGCCGGAACGGCCTGCGCGGAACGCATCGGGACCGGGAATCCGGTCGTCAGCTTCTTTCGGGCGACCCGGAATCGTACCGCACCGCAGCATTTTCGCGCACTGCCGGTCGTCGGCTGGCAGGCCGCGCAGCACCCGCATGCCGACCGCTTCCGCGTGCCGGCATGGCGCGGGTGGGTAGGCCACGCGCGGCAAAAGAAAAGCCCGCCGGACGGCGGGCTTTTCTGATTCCGACATGCGCCCGCCGCAGCGGCCGCTCAGGTCACTTGATCTTGCCTTCCTTGTAGATCACGTGCTTGCGCACCACCGGATCGTACTTCTTGATCTCGATCTTGGTCGGGGTGTTCTTCTTGTTCTTGTCGGTGGTGTAGAAGTGTCCGGTGCCGGCCGAGGAGGTCAGGCGGATCTTGTCGCGCTTGGATGCCATGGTCGCAGCTCCTTAGACCTTCTCGCCCTGCTTGCGCAGTTCGGCCAGGACGGCGTCGATGCCGTTCTTGTCGATGGTGCGCAGGGCATGGTTGGAAACACGCAGCTTCACCCAGCGGTTCTCGCTCGCCACCCAGAAGCGGCGCTCGTGCAGGTTGGGGAGCCAGCGACGGCGGGTTTTGTTGTTGGCGTGCGAGACGTTGTTGCCGGTCTGCACACCCTTCTTGCTCACTTGACACACGCGTGCCATGACGCACCTCGAAGGTTCTGTGATGCCCCCCTTGGCCAGGGGAACGGCGGCCCCGCCGCCTTGGGCGGCGCGCGATGCGGGATCAGTCGCTTGCGGCCGGAAATCGCGCTGCCGGCACGGTCCCCGGCACAAGGCCGGAGGAAGCGAGCCGTGCATTTTGCCATAACCGCGATGGCCGAACAACTGCAGGCCGTCGCGGCTGCGCCGCGCTGCGGGCGCGGGCACCGGGCACGAGGCGCGCAGCAGCTCGACGGTTTCCATCAGATCCAGCCATGCCGCCACTGGATCGGCATGACGCAAGGCGCGGAATTCAGCGCCGGCCGGCGGCGGCTCGGGCGACAGTGCGGGAAACACGGCAAGGACTTCTCGTAGCGGGTCGGAAAGACGCGACATGGCGACAGACTATACGGCCAGTCATGCGGCATCACCGAACCCCTCGCGAAAGGCCCGCGCGATGCGGGCGCGATGACGTGGCCGCAAGCGGCCCACCGCCCGCCGTACCCTCTCCGACCCGGCCGGCCCGGGAGAAATTCCTCAGCCGCTGGCCAGCAGGGAAACGTCCGCCACGCTGAGGAAGCGGCGCGCGATGCGCTGCAGGAGGGCGAGGCGGTTGGCGCGCACGCGGGGATCTTCGGCCATCACCATCACGTCCTCGAAAAAGGCGTCGATGGGCTCGCGCAGCTGCGCCAGGTGCTTGAGCGCGGTGACGTAGTTGCGCTGCGCCAGTTCGGCATTGGCGGCCGTTTCCACACCCAGCAACGCCTCGGCCAGGCGCTCCTCGGCCGGCTCGACCAGGGCGGCCGGGTCGATGGCGTCGGGAATCTCGCCTTCGACCTTGCGCAGGATGTTGCCGATGCGCTTGTTGGCCGCGGCCAGCGCGGCGGCTTCGGGCAGCGCGGCGAACTGGCCGATGGCGTCGATGCGGCGGTCGAAGTCGTAGAGCGAGGCGGGCTTCAGTTCCGCGACGGCGTTGAAGTGCGTCGCCGGCACGCCGCGCTCGGCGTAGTAGCCGCGCAGGCGGTCGAGGATGAAGTCGTAAAGACTATCCGCCACGTTCTGTTCAATAGGAATCCAACTTGCCTTCGTGGCAACTTGGGCAGCGACACCTCGTTCTTTCGCTGCAGTGAGTGCTGCATCAAGCTCCCGATGGGTCACTGTATGCATCGAAGCAATCACATACTTAGATGCCTCCAACAACAACTGGTACAAAGAAAGCTCTTCGCCGCTCTCAATAATCGTCCGCGCCAGCCCCAGCGCATTGCGCCGCAGCGCGAAGGGATCCTTGTTGCCGGTCGGCTTCAGGCCCGCGGCAAAGCCGCCGGCCAGGGTGTCCAGGCGTTCGGCGACGGCCAGCACCTTGCCCAGCGGCGAGAGCGCGATGTCGTCGGCGGAAAAGCGCGGGCGGTAGGCTTCGTCGATCGCCAGCGCGACGGCTTCCGGCTCACCGGCGGCAACGGCATAGTGGCGCCCGGCGATGCCCTGCAGTTCCGGGAACTCGTTGACCATGCGCGACTGCAGGTCGTTCTTGGAAAGCTCGGCGGCGCGGCGCGCCTGCGCCGGTTCGACGCCGACCTGCGCGGCGATGGTTTCGGCCAGCGCGGCCACGCGCTGCACCTTGTCGGCGACCGTGCCGAGCTTGGCCTGGTAGGTGACGGTGGTCAGCCCCGCGCCCATCGCCTCCAGCCCCTGCTTCAGGTCTTCGTCGAAGAAGAAACGCGCGTCGGCAAAACGCGGGCGGATCACGCGCTCGTAACCGGCGCGCACCTTGTCGACGTCGGCCGACTCGATGTTGGCGATGCCGATGAAGCGCTCGGTCAGCGCGCCGGCTTCGGTCAGCACCGGGAAGAACTTCTGGTTGATCTCCATGGTTTCGATCAGGGCTTCCTGCGGCACCGCGAGGAAGTCGCGCTCGAAGCCGCAGGTGATCGGCGCGGGCCATTCGACCAGCGCCACGACCTGCTCGAGGTTGTCCTCGGAAATGCGCGCCACGCCGCCCGCGGCGCGCGCGGCCTCGGACACCTGCGCGCGGATGCGCTCGCGCCGCGCGGCGGGATCGACGAGGACAAAGGCCTTTTCCAGCGCCGCCACGTACTCGTCCGGATGCGCAATGGCCACCGCCTGCGGCGCGTGGAAGCGGTGCCCGCGGCTTTCCCCGCCGGCGCGGATGCCGAACAGTTCGGCCTCGACCACGCGCCCGCCCAGCAGCAGCACCAGCCAGTGCACCGGGCGCGCGAAGGCGAACTCGTGTGCGCCCCAGCGCATCGGCTTGGGAATCGGCATCGCGGCGATGGCTTCGCGCAGCACCTCCGGCAGCAGCGTTTCCGTCGCCGCGCCGGCGCTGACGGCGCGATGCACGAAGCGCTCGCCCTTGGCGTCGGTGAGGCGTTCGAGCCCGGTCCATTCGACGCCGTTCTTGGCGGCGAAGCCCTCCAGCGCGCGGGTCGGCTGGCCCTGCGCATCGAGCGCGATGTTGAGATACGGACCGAGCACTTCGCTGGCCTGCTCGGCCTGCCGCACGGCCACGCCCGGCAGCCGCACGGCCAGGCGGCGCGGAGTGAACAGCGGCGCGGCATCGCCGCGCTCCACCGCCACGCCGCGCTTTTCCAGCCCGGCGATCACGCCGTCGAAAAACGCCTGCGCCAGGCCGGGAAGCGCCTTGACCGGCAGCTCCTCGGTGCCCAGTTCGATCAGAAGGGGTTGCAGGCTCATGCGACGGCCTCCTGCGCGGCGGCCTTGAGGCCGGGAAAACCCAGCTTCTCGCGCTGCTCGAAATACGCCTGCGCCACGTTCTGGGCCAGCTTTCGCACCCGCAGGATGTAGCGTTGGCGCTCGGTGACGGAAATCGCGCGGCGCGCGTCAAGCAGGTTGAAGCTGTGGCTGGCCTTGCAGACCTGGTCATAGGCCGGCAGCGGCAGGCCCAGCTCGACCAGCCGCAGCGCCTCGGCCTCGCAGGCGTCGAAGCGGTGGAACAGCTCCTTCACGTCGGCGTGCTCGAAGTTGTAGGCGCTCTGTTCGCGCTCGTTCTGCAGGAACACGTCGCCGTAGGTGACCGGCCCCTGCGGACCAACCGTCCAGATCAGGTCGTAGACGTTGTCGCACTCCTGCAGATACATGCACAGGCGCTCCAGTCCGTAGGTGATCTCGCCCAGCACCGGCCTGCATTCCAGCCCGCCGGCCTGCTGGAAGTAGGTGAACTGGGTGACTTCCATGCCGTTGAGCCAGACCTCCCAGCCCAATCCCCAGGCACCGAGCGTGGGCGACTCCCAGTTGTCTTCGACCAGACGCAGGTCGTGCACCAGCGGATCGATGCCCAGTGCCTTGAGCGAGTCGAAATACAGCTCGACGATGTTGTCCGGGTTGGGCTTCATCACCACCTGATACTGGTAGTAGTGCTGCAGGCGGTTGGGGTTCTCGCCGTAGCGTCCGTCGGTGGGGCGGCGCGAAGGCTGCACGTAGGCGGCATTCCACGGCTCGGGGCCGAGCGCGCGCAGGAAGGTGGCGGGATGGAAGGTGCCGGCCCCGACTTCAAGGTCGAGCGATTGGATCAGCACGCAGCCCTGATTCGCCCAGTAGGCGTTGAGCGACTGGATCAGCTGCTGGAAGGTGGGACCGGTCATGGGCCTGCGCATCGGGTGAAAACCGGGAATTATACGGACAACCCGCCGCCGCGGTCTTGCCTCGGCACGACGCGGCCCTGCTCGACAGGCGCAGCGGCGCGCGCGCGCACCCGCGCGGCTGAACATCCTCCCGTGCCGTGTCATGCTGTGACCCGCCATGACCCGCCATGACCAGCCACAGCGCAGCGCTGCGCCCGCCCGCCGTTTTCCCGAGGGAGCCCGGCTCGCCGCTTCGCAGGTGCTGGCGGCGCTGGCCGAGGACGGGTTCATCGGTGACGCGGATCTGGCGCGCGCCCAGCAGGCGGTGCGCGAACAGCGGCCCGGGGTGGACATCCATCCGCTGGTGCTGGTGGCCAACCTCAAGTTCGCCAACCGCAAGCGCGCGGGCAGCGAGCTGAACCTCGAAACGCTGACGCGCTGGCTGGCGATCCAGGTCGGTCTGCGCTACCTGCGCATCGACCCGACCAAGATCGACGTGCCGGCCGTCACCGCGCTCATATCCCACGCCTACGCCCAGCGCCACCGCATCCTGCCGGTGGCGGTCAGCGCCGATCGCGTGGTGATCGCCACCAGCGAACCGACCGACCAGCGCTGGATGGCCGACCTCACCCAGGTGCTGCGGCGCGAGATCACCGTGGTGGTGACCAACCCGCTCGACATCGCGCGCTACACCATGGAGTTCTTCGGCGTGACGCGCTCGGTGCGCGGCGCCAGGGACCAGCGCGAGGAGAACCCCAGCGTCTCGATGCCCAGCTTCGAGCAGCTGGTGGAGCTGGGCCGGGCCGGCGAGGTGGGCGCGGACGACCGCCACATCGTGCACATCGTCGACTGGCTGCTGCAGTACGCCTACGAGCAGCGCGCCAGCGACATCCACATGGAACCGCGCCGCGACCTGAGCCACGTGCGCTTCCGCATCGACGGCAAGCTGCACAAGGTGTTCGAGCTGCCCACCCCGGTGATGATCGCGGCGATCAGCCGCATCAAGGTGCTGGGGCGCATGGATCTGGGCGAGCGCCGCCGCCCGCAGGACGGGCGCATCAAGACGCGCTCGCCGGGCGGGCGCGAGGTGGAGATGCGCCTGTCCACCATCCCCACCGCCTTCGGCGAGAAGTGCGTGATGCGCATCTTCGACCCGGACACGGCGGTGAAATCCACCAAGGATCTGGGCTTCGACGCCGCCGAGGCCGACGCCTGGAAGGACCTGACCGGCCGCCCACACGGCATCCTCCTGGTGACCGGGCCGACCGGCTCGGGCAAGACCACCACGCTCTATTCCACCCTCAAGCGCCTGGCCACGCCGGACGTGAACGTGTGCACGGTGGAAGACCCGATCGAGATGATCGCGCCCGAGCTCAACCAGATGCAGGTGCACCACGCCATCGACCTGGACTTCGCCTCGGGAGTGCGCTCGCTGCTGCGCCAGGACCCGGACATCATCATGATCGGCGAAATCCGCGATCTGGAAACCGCGCAGATGGCGGTGCAGGCCTCGCTCACCGGCCATCTGGTGCTGTCCACGCTGCACACCAACGATGCACCCTCGGCGGTGACCCGCCTGCTCGATCTGGGTGTGCCGCACTACCTGATCCAATCCACCCTCAACGGCGTGCTGGCGCAGCGCCTGGTGCGCACGCTCTGCCCGCACTGCAAGAAGCCCGCGCCGCTGGACGAAGACGGCTGGGCGGTGCTTTCCAGCGGGCTGGGGCTGCCCAAGCCCGCCTCCGGCTTCGCCGCGCGCGGCTGTCTGGAGTGCCGCCACAGCGGCTACCTTGGCCGCGTCGGGCTGTACGAGCTCCTGCTCATCACCCCGGTCCTTCGCAGCCGCGTACAGAAGGATATGGACCTGGCCAGCTTCACCCGCGACGCGATCGCACAGGGCATGCAGACCCTGCGCGCTTCCGGCGCGCAGAAGGTCGCGCAGGGCCTGACCACGATTGCGGAAGTGCTGGACGTGCTGCCGCCGCCCGAATAGCGTCCGGTCATCGCGTCCTGCCATCATCCCGCCCGTTTTGCGCACTTTTCGGAGAATCCCATGACCGCACGCAACGTACCCGCCGCAAACGGCATCGCCTGGCTCACCGGCGCGGTGGAGCTGATACGCAAGAACCCGGCCGCCTTCCTGCTGATGGGGCTGATCGTCACCCTGATCGGCACCCTGCCGATCCTGGGCTCGCTGGTGCTGGCGGTGATCTCGCCGACGCTCTACGCCGGCATCGCCTGGGCGGCGCGCGCGCAGTCGCGCGGGGAAACCGCCGAGCTCGCCCACCTGTTCCAGGGCTTCAAGGAAGAAGGCCGCATCGGGCCGCTGCTGATTTTGTGCCTGCCGAGCGTGGTGGCGGGCTTCATCGCGGCGGTCCTCATCGCCATCTGGATCGGCGTGGCGCTGGCGGGCGCGGGCGCGTCCGCGATACTGGAACGGCCCGAAGCCCTGCTGGGCGCGGCGGGTGCCGGGGCCTTCGTGCTGGGCCTGGTGGTGGTGGCACTGATGATCGTGGTGTTTGCGGTGACCTTTTTCGCGATTCCCGACGTGGTCTTCGGCGAGAAGGACGCCTTCGCCGCGATGCGCCGCAGCCTGCACGCCAGCCGCGACAACGTCGGCGCGATCCTGCTTTATCTGCTGGTGCTGTTGGGGGCGGCCATCCTCCTGATGGCCGTGTTGTCGGTCATTTCCAGCCTGCTCGGCCAGTTCGTCACCTCGATCCTGGTCACCCCCATCGCGGGTGCCTCGATGTACCTGGCCTGGAAGGACGTTGTCGGCGGCGACACCACCAGGGAGGCGCCGGCGCTGCCGGAAGCCGACTCCGCCGAACCGCCGCGGGACGGCGGCGGCATGGTGGCGTGAGGGCAGAAACGCCTGTCCAACGGAAACTTTGCATCCGGTTAACCCGCGCCTAATCCACGCCCCCCTAGGGTGGCGCGCCCGAAATGGAGGGGTGGGATGGTGTCGGTCAAGGATGATCGGTGGCTGGCGCGGGCACCGCAGGCTGCGGTGCTCGCGCTCGTCATCACGGGCCACCTGGGATTCGGACTGTGGCTGTCGCAGGAGCGGCGGTCGGAGCCCGCGCCTGACGCGGCGCTCGAGGTTGTTTTCCTGGCGGCCGACCGCCCCTCGGCGGCGAGTCCACCGCCGCCGTTCCCGGCAGCACCACCGCGCCGGCATGCGGCAAAGGCTTCACCACGACCGCAGGCAACGCCCTCGGCACCACCCGATCCGGCACCGTCACGCGACGTCGTGCCGCCCCGGCTCTCCGACGCCGACAGCGTGCGGCTGCTGGACGCGCTGCGCGCGGGCGCGCGGCGCGAAGCGCGCGGCGACACGGCCGCGCGCGACTTCCTGCAGCACCGCGCCGAGCCGCTGCCCGGACGCGCCGAACCATTCACGCCGCGCGCGGTGGTGCTGCACGAGGGCATGTCGCCGGAAAAACTCGTGGCGATGATCGGAAGCCTGTTCGGCGGCAACTACCATCCCTGCCCCGATACCGTCAGCAAGATCCGCGACCTCTCGCAGCGCAACGATCCGATGGGCGACGCCGAGCTGATCCGCCTGATCGACCGCGAGCGCCGCAACGGCTGCCGTTGATGGCGGGAGTGAGGAATCGGGAATCGAACGTGGCGGCCGAAGATGCCGGATGTTCCGACTCCCCTTTCCTGCCCTCAGAAACCGTACTGCACGAGCAGCAGGTTCTCGCCGCGGTTGCGGCCACCGGTATTGGCGTTGGAGAGATGGCGCAGGGAAAAGGTCAGGCGCTGGTAGCGGTAGCCGATGCCGGTCTGGAACTGCCAGTGCCTGGAGAGCGCCTCGGTTTCGGAATTGGTGGCCGCGATGCCGCCCTGCACGAACCAGCCGCGCCAGGTGAAGCGCTTGGAAACCGAACCGAAGTAGACGTCCGGCGTGCGCGCCGCAGCCGCGTTGCGCGCTGCGATGTACCCCAGCATGAACTCCCAGGGATGCCGCGTCGGCGTTTCCCAGCTCAAGGTCAGCGCATGGCTGGCCACGCCGTCGATTTCATCGACCCACGCCGCGCCGGCGTGGAACCCGGCGTTCGCGTTCCCGGTCGCGATGACCAGGACAATGAAAAGCAGGAAACAGACGCGGCTCATGGCACCAGTGAACAGAAAACACGACACGCCATGATACTCCGGGGCCCCGGCTCGCTCGGTTGCGGAACGCAGAATCGACACTGAACGCAACGCTTCCGGTTCACTTGCGCATCAGGCGCAGTCGGTAGCATCGCCGGGCCTTGCGCCCTGCGGCGCATCGGCCCCACACACGGAGAATCACAATGACGAAGAAGACCCTCCTGGCCGCCGCCGTGCTGGCCTGTCTGCCGCTCGCGGCGTCCGCCACCGACGGCGGCTGGTCGGGCACCGGCGAGTTCGGTCTGGCGATGGCACGCGGCAATGCCAAGTCCGACAACGCCAACGGCAAGATCGCCTTCGCCAAGGAGGACGACCGCTGGAAACACGCGTTCTATTTCTCGGCGCTGCGCAACAAGTCCGAGGTCAGCGCCGACGTCGACGGCGATGGCGTCCCCGAGAAGTTCATGCAGACCTCGGCCAACCGCTATGAGTTCGGTGCCAGCAGCGCGGTCAAGATGAACGAGGTCAGCTCGTGGGTTGCCGCGCTGCGCTACGAGAACGACGACTTCGCGCCCTACGAGCACCAGACCACGTTCTCGATCGGCTACGGCCACACGTTCATCAACAATGCGCGCACCAATCTGGTCACGGAAATCGGCCCCGGCTACCGCCGCGCCAAGGACGCGCTCACCGGCGAAACCCAGAGCGACTTCATCGGCCGCGGCCTGCTGGGCTACAAGCACATGCTCACCGCCAACACCTCGCTGTTCGACACCCTGCTGGTCGAAGCCGGAAGCGACAACACCTTCGTGAGCAACGAATTCGGCATCGCCGTGGCGATGAACTCGAAGCTGGCACTGAAGGCCGGCTTCGACGTGCGCCACAACACCGACGTCGGCCCCGGCATCGAGAAGACCGACCGCCTGACCAAGGTCAATCTGGTCTACAACTTCAAGTAAGCCATCGGCGGCGGTCGTGATGCCGGCCAGCGCCGGGTGCGGCCGACGCCTTCCTTCTTCGCGATACGCCGGTAGCGCGCGCCGTCCACGCCGTAGGCAAAGCGCGCGCGGAGCGTGATGTCCGACGAGCCCACGCTCGCCACCCGCCGCACTTCGGTGGCCTGGTTGAGGGCGCTGTACGCATAGAACCGCAGGCTGTCCGCGCTGGTCATGTTGCCGCGCGCATCGTGCTGGTTGGCGATCGTGATCAGCCCGGGAATGAACAGGCTCTGGGTCTGGTGCGCGCTGAGCGTGGCGGAGCTGCTGCCGCTGCCGGGGTTGCCGGCGGTGCCGCAGCCGGCGCGGCCGGCGTAGCCGTACTGCGCGAACAGGCCGAACTGGTACTTGCGGCAGAGGTTGCCGAGCTTGTCGTACTGGGCATAGAAGCTCAGGTTCGCGGGCGCGGCGGCGTCGGGGTTCACGTACGTCGCGTTGGCCGAGTACCAGGTGGTGCCCACGTACTCGAACCAGCCCAGGGTGAGGCGGTCGGCACCGTCGTACTGGAAGCGCTCCTTGTAGCGCCCGGCCTCTTCCCGGCTCGTGAGCTGGCCCTTGTTGTCGTAGCCGTAGGCGCTGTTCTGCACCCCGCAGCCGGGCCCCGTGCATACGCCCACCAGCTGGCCGTTGAGGGCATCGTAGCTGCGCGCGATGGTGGGGCCGACGCTGGAACCGCGCCGCTCCACCAGCACCGCGCCGCGCGCGTCCACCTCGTCCACGGTGGCATGGAACGCGGTGCCGCAGCTGGGCGCGGTGTCCGCCTCGGTGGAGTCGCACAGGCGCGTGGCAAACCCGCGCGCATCGAACTGCTGCTTGAGCCATCCGCCGCTGGCATCGCGCGTTTTCCAGGCCCGGCCGTAGCCGTCGTACCGGGTCTGCTCGCGGCAGGTGCGTGCGTCCATGGTGCTGTCGCGGCTGCGCCATCGCCGATGCGGTGATGGCGCGCTTCGGTCATGCCGCTGACGACGCGCGTGGCGATCCGTGATGATCGAAGGGGCGAGGCTGGGCATCGGTAGCTACCTGTAGCGGCGGAATCCGCATAGCGGGTTCCGCCCTACTTGCTCAACGTTGTCACTCATGCCCACCCGCGTCCGTAAGGGAGACGGGGTGCCTCACGGAGTTTCCCTGGTGATCCAGTGAAAACAACTCTATCGACTTAACTTCAACGAGCCGACCCACACCAACTTCATCCTGGAGGTGTGGCTTGCCACAAATAAAAGTCCCTCTGATTGCGGAATATGCTCCGCCCCCGTACTCACCGAGTTTTTTGGACAAGATCTTCTGAATATTATCCTCAACGGAAATTGTTCCGGGAATCCACTGGTGCTTTGCTCTTGATTCATCAGAATAAAGGAGAATACCCGCCCAGTTGTGTTGTAAATACCCAAACGTACTGACAGTAATGTTGCAATATGATCCTGATCGCGAAATTAGCTCATAGCTATCCACATAACATTTTTCATTATCCACCCCGCCCGTCTTCGAGCAATGCCGTATCGCAGGTTCTGCCTTTCCGGACTCGGCTAAACAAGGAGGCGGAACCAACAACCCCACCCCGATGAGCAGTTGGATCAGAAGTCTTTCCATAAAATATCCCTTCGATTGAATGTATCCCAGACCGTGCCTGGCGCTCCCCGATAGACAGAGATTGCATAAACTGTGTGCCCGGCGCTCTCACGCATATCCCATGCAATACTCCTATCATCCGAACTCAAAGCCGCGGAACTTGGGTGAGTATGAATATACCCAATGATCTTCCCACCGTACTGCTCCGGTAGTCGCGGGCCAGCGCGAACAATGACCTGACTGGAATTTCCATCACTATAGGGTGCGGCATATACAAACAAATTTTCGCCAATCTGATAAAGCAGCGAGCTAATCTCCACATTGTACTTTCTCGCTATTGGATCAACTAATCTAGCCCAATCTTCACTCGCGACTTTAAAGTCACCTTTATAGATCTTGCTAAGAACACCGGCGTCATATAACGCGGCTCGCGCCTCTTCTGCAGCCAGCAAACCCACTCTCGGATTATCTTCGCTAGTCTTAGTACCAGCATCTCTTGCGGCACCACTCGATGCTCGCTGCATAGCCTTGCCAACCACATACGCAAACGCCCCCGATCTCGCCCCGTTGGCGAACTTGCCGCCGGTCATTTCCGACACCGTGCCGCCGATGATGGCCGAGGCTGCGGTGCCGAACACGTCACCCATGTTGCTCACGTACGGCGACGCCCGGGCCGTCACGCCGGCGCTCACGAAACCGTGCCCGAACTTGCCGCCCTGGATCACGCTCGCCACCCCGCCGCTGGTGGCGGCGATCGCTATCCGGCTCGTTGGGCCGAGGTTTCCGCCGTATTTCTTCACGCCCCACGCCACCGTCGCCACGAACGCCGCCGCCACGCCGCTGCGGCGCGCGTCCGAGGAACTTGCCCCGAAGGCTCTGGCGTGATCGTAGCCTGCGCCCGCGGCGCAGGCGATCGACCACGCGCCGGGGACGAACGAGCAGGCACCGATGAGCGCGCCGGAGACGTCCGGCCCGAGCGCGCGCATCACCGAGCGGATCGCGCTCTTGAACGGGTTCAGCAGTCTGTCGAGGAAGCTGTACCCGCTCGGGTCCGTCAGGTTCAGCGGGTTGTTGAGCACGTAGCTGTAGGGGTTCCAGTTCTGCGGGTTGTAGATCTCGGTGATGATCGGGTCGGCCTGCACCATGCGGCCGCCCGTGGGCCAGTAGAGGCGTCCGTTCATGTGAATCGTGTCGTGGCCTTCCAGGTGCTCGTGCCCGGTGAAGCCGCGCGGGGTGTGGGACGAGCCGGCCTTGCCGAACGGCGGATCGGGCGTGCGCCACTGGCCGTCGGCACCGCTGTCCAGACGCTCCTGCACCGTCACGCTCGAGCCGCTGACCAGGCCGATCACCTGCACCGAGCCCAGCCGGTCGCTGAACTGGTGGCGTACCGTGCCCGCGCCCGCGGCCTGGGTGATGCCGCCCACGAGCTGATCGCCGCTGTAGCTCACGATGGCGGTGCTGCCGATCGTGCGACGCCACTGGATCGCACCGCCCGGCTTCTGCAGCCGCTCCACGGCGCCGATGATCGTGGTCGTGGTGGTGCCGCCCGCGCTGCTGCCATCGTCGATGCGCCGGTAGCGCGCGCCGTCCACGCCGTAGGCAAAGCGCGCGCGGATCGTGATGTCCGACGAGCCCACGCTCGCCACCCGACGCACTTCGGTGGCCTGGTTGAGGGCGTTGTAGGCATAGAACCGCAGGCTGTCCGCGCTGGTCATGTTGCCGCGCGCATCGTGCTGGTTGGCGATCGTGATCAGCCCGGGAATGAACAGGCTCTGGGTCTGGTGCGCGCTGAGCGTGGCGGAGCTGCTGCCGCTGCCGGGGTTGCCGGCGGTGCCGCAGCCGGCGCGGCCGGCGTAGCCGTACTGCGCGAACAGGCCGAACTGGTACTTGCGGCAGAGGTTGCCGAGCTTGTCGTACTGGGCATAGAAGCTCAGGTTCGCGGGCGCGGCGGCGTCGGGGTTCACGTACGTCGCGTTGGCCGAGTACCAGGTGGTGCCCACGTACTCGAACCAGCCCAGGGTGAGGCGGTCGGCACCGTCGTATATCCAGTCGTGTGGAAGGGTCACGGGACGCAATCCCCATGACCCCATCCTATCTTGCCGGATCCAATCAGGCACCAACCTGCCGTTCGATTTCTTGGATCAGATCGCTCAGGTTAATTGTTTTGGTAGGCTGGCCAGTCAATCGTTCAAGATGGTTTGAAAGAATTTGCACGAGCTCAGCAACCGCTGTTTCCGGCGGCTCCTTGAGGGACACCTTGACTTTGCCAATTGCCACTAAACCAAAACGGAATTTATATCTTGATCGGGGGGTGTCAGAAATCAAATTTAGCACTTGACCGGTTGCATCGAACACTCGATAGCATTCTATATCCGGAGACTCCAAGCTCTGTTCAAGTGCGTCAATACTCTGGAAGACGCTGACATCGTCGCCTTCAACAACGAAGTACGGAGGCTTCATTAGAATCGATCCCAGAAATAGCGATCCGTTGATTTCGGTTCCCAAGGCCTATGACGGCCTATGCCTTGGCCGTCTATAACCCCACCCGTCCTCGGATCAATCCCTCTTCTATGATAATGTGGCAGCTCTCCGTATTTGTGCCCTGTGCGGTTTCCAAATACGGCAATACGAAGATTTTTACCAAATCTAATTTCCTTTCCGGCTCGCACCCCTATAGAGCTTCCGCCGCCTATTGGAATCAGTGTCGTTGCGGTTGCAAACGCAGTATCTGGTGTCCACAGGCTCGCCAGCCCACCGAGGAAATCATAAAAGGGGTTTCCTGTTTCGTTCGCCATGCCAGCCCAGTGCATGGCCGCATTTTCACCCGCGTCCAATGAGGTAACAACAGCACTAACCAATGGTTCGGTGTCAATGCTCTCCCCCGGAGAACGCACCGTCATTTCACCAGAGTCAGTGCGCTCATAATGCATGAGTTCATTGAACGCATAGGAGAACGCCGCCGTCACCGCCCCATTGGCGAACTTCCCTCCCGTCATTGCCGAAGCCGTTCCGCCTATCACAGCCGCCGCAGTGCCTTGACTGATCGGGCCGCCCCGGCTTGCCACGATGGGGCTGGCTGCCTCGCTGAATCCCGCACTGGCAAACCCGTGCCCGAACTTGCCGCCCTGCAGGCTGCTCATCACTCCGCCGGCCATGCCGTGTGCCACGATCTTGGCGGTGAACTGGCCTGCGGTCAGGCCCGTGCGACCGACTGTGCCCGCCGTTCCCGCAGTAGCAGACATACCTTGGAACACTGTTCCTATCTTGTTGAACATCCCCGCACTGAACGCCCCATAGATTCCGCCCCTGAGCGAGTTGGTCTGGACCGCACCAGCAACAAAACCACCTGCAATAACCGCCTGAGTCGATGTCAGCCCAATCCAGGGTGCGGCATAGGGAGCATAAATCGTGATCACGATCGCCGCGATCGTACGCCAGTACTTGCTGATGAAGCTGTACCCGCTCGGGTCGGTCAGGTTCAGCGGGTTGTTGAGCACGTAGCTGTAGGGGTTCCAGTTCTGCGGGTTGTAGATGTCGGTGATGATCGGGTCGGCCTGCACCATGCGCCCGCCCGTGGGCCAGTAGAGGCGTCCGTTCATGTGGATGGTATCGTGGCCTTCCAGGTGCTCGTGCCCGGTGAAGCC
>NZ_JBBDHC010000008.1:0-155152 GCF_037203605.1 Denitratimonas tolerans | reverse complement strand
GTGGCGCGTTTTCGCACGCCGCAACGCGATGTCGTCGTAGGTCGGGGCTACGCCCCCGACGGGATGTTCGATGCCCGGCAACGTCGGCCGCGTAGGGCCGACCTACGTCCCCGACGGGATGCTGACGGGATGCCGCGCTGCCGACGCGAGGCTTGGTGGCGCGTTTTCGCACGCCGCAACGCGATGTCGTCGTAGGTCGGGGCTACGCCCCCGACGGGATGTTCGATGCCCGCCAACGTCGGCCGCGTAGGGCCGACCTACGTCCCCGATGGGATGCTGCGCTGCCGACGGGATGTTGTTCAATCAGCGAGTCGGCGGGCGATGGCCTGCGGCAGGGCCAATTCCTGCCAGCCCTTTTCCTGCCCGTGGCGCAGCACCGCCACGGTGTCGTCGCAGGCGCGGCGCACCGCCTCGGTCAGCGTGACGCCGCGCGCCCTGCGGCCGGCGATGAGAGCACCGAACAGGTCGCCCGTGCCCTTGACCGGATGCGGCACGTGCGGGTGCTCGATGCGCTCGCTGCCTTCGCGGGTGAGCAGCAGTACCTGCAGGCGGCCGCCGGGGCAGTCGTCCGGCGCGGCGCTGGTGACCACCACCCAGCGGGTGACCTCGTTCAGCAGACTGGCGGCCGCTTGCGCGCAGGCGTCGAGCGTCGGCAGCGTGTGCCCGACCAGCTGCTCCAGCTCGAAGTGGTTGGGCGTCAGCCCTTCGGCGCGCGGCGCGAGCGCGTCGCGCCAGACCGGGATGAGCGCCGGATCGGTGTAGACGCCGGTATCGCGGTCGCCGATCACCGGGTCGATCTGGAAGCCGAGCGCGGGATTCGCCACGCGCACCCGGTCCAGCCAGCGCGCCAGCGCCAGCCCCTGTGCCGGCGAACCGAGGTAGCCGGCCAGCACCAGATCGGCACGGGTCGCCGCCTCGCGCGCCGCGAGATCGTCGAGGATGCCCTCGAACCAGTCCTGCGGCAGCGCGCCGCCGTGCATCGTCGGATAGTGCGGCGTGTTGCCGAGGATCACCGTGGGCACCGCGGCCACCTGCAGCCCGCATGCCTGCAGCACCTGTACCGCGATGGTGTTGCCGACGTTGCCGTAGGCGACCTGCGACTGCACCGAAATCGCATCGATCAGGCGCGCGCCGGCGGATGGCCGGAAGGATTCCTCGGCGCTCATTCCGGTTTTCCGGCAAAGCCCGGCCAGTAGTCGCTGTCGGGCGTCGCGCGATGCCCGAAGATGGCGGTGCCCACGCGCACCGTGGTCGCGCCTTCCGCGATCGCCAGTTCGAAATCGCCGGACATGCCCATGGAAAGCTCATCCATCGCGATGCCGTCCGGCGCGTCCTGGCGCAGGCGGTCGCGCAGCGTGCGCAGGGTGACGAAGCAGTGCCGCACCCGCGCCGCGTCGTCGGAAAACAGTGCCAGCGTCATCAGGCCGCGCACGCGCAGCGACGGGAAGGCGGGAAGCTTTTTCACGAAAGCGGCCACCTCGTCGGGCGGCAGGCCGAACTTGGTGTCTTCGCCCGAAGTGTTGACCTGCACCAGCACGTCCATGGCGCGGCCTTCCTTCTGCAGGTGTCGGTCCAGCGCCTCGGCGGCGCGCAGGCTGTCGAGCGCCTGGAACTCGCTGGCAAAGCGCGCGGCGTTTTTGGCCTTGTTGGTCTGCAGGTGGCCGATCAGCACCCAGCGCAGGTCGGCCAGATCCGCCATGGCCTCGGACTTGGCCTGCGCTTCCTGGACCTTGTTTTCGCCCAGCTCGCGCAGTCCCAGCGCGTAGGCCGCGCGCAGGCGCGCCTGGTCCACGGTCTTGCTGACCGGCAGCAGGCGCACTTCGGACGGATTGCGCGCGGCGGCGCGGCAGGCAGCGGCAATGCGCGCGCGGACGGCGTCGAGGTTGGCGCGCAGGGTGGATTCGTGGTCGATCATGGCAAGGTGTGCGGCAAGGGGGCGGAGCGGTGCGACGGCGTCATTGTGATGCAGCCGGCAGCGCCGGTCACGACACGCGCCGTCGGTGCGGAAGCGTTTGGCGAGTAGTCATTGTCCCGAGGCGGGAAGCCCCAGGTGGCTGGCAACGGCTTCGGCCCGGGCGCGGTTGACCTCGGCGGGAAGCATGGCCGTGCGCAGAATCGGCAGCGCCTGCGCCAGTTCGCGCCGTGCCGCAGCGCGGCGGCCGCGTTCGGCATTGATGCCTGCGCGCTCGGCGCGCGCAATGGCAACATCCACCTCGATGCCGCCCAGTGCTTCGAGGCGGGTGATCGCCTCGTCGATGTCGCGTGCGGCGGCGGTGAGGTCACCGCGCATCTGCGCGAACGCGGCGCGGACGCGGAGGACGTGGGCGTGCAGGATGTGGTCAGGCCCCACGATGGCGGTGAAAACGCGTGCCGCCTCTTCAAGCCAGCCTTCACCGCGCGCCGGGTCATGCATTTGGCGCGCAAGGACCGCCAGCTGCCAGGTGGTCAGGGCGTAGTTCGCCGAGTCCTCGCCCTCGTCGCGGCGGGATTGGTCCTGCAGCGCTTCGAGCTGCGCGAGCGCCTCGGCGTGGCGTCCGGACAGCCCGAGGCAGCGGGCGCGGTTGCGGCGGATCTGCATGACCGCGTCCCGCGGGGCGGTGGAGTTTTCCACCAGCGCGAAGGCGGCGTCGAAGTTGCGCAACGCACCGGCATAGTCGCCGGCGTTTTCCATCACGCTGCCGAGGTTGCCCAGCGAAATGGCCCTGTCCGGGTCACTCTGCGCGGAGTCCCGGGTAAGCGCGTCGGCGCGATGCAGGGCCTCGACGGCCTCGCGGTAGCGACCCTGGGCGCTGAGCGCGTTGCCCAGCGCGTTGAAGAGATTTCCCGCGCGGATGCCGCGCAGTCCGGCGGTGTTTTCCTGCACGGCGATGATGTCCTGCAGCAGATCCGTCGCCTCCGCGGCGCGTCCGGCGTTGGTCAACAGCTCGGCGTGGGCGCGCACCAGGCTCACGATCAGGATGGATTGGGTGGCAATGCCCTTCGAGCTGGCGTAGGCCAGACCCGCGCGGCTGGTCGCCAGACCGCGCTCGTATTCGTTCTGCGCCAGCCAGCTGGTGGCCGAGACGTGGTAGACATCCAGCAGCGTGTCGATCGGTGCGTCCGGCGGCGGATTGGCGAGGATCGCATCCCACAGTCGGTGGGCCTGGTCCAGCTCGTTGCGGCGGTAGTGGGCATAGGCGAGCTGGGCCTGGCTGCGAATGCGCTCGGCAGCGTCGCCCGGAGCAAAGCGCTCGCGCAGGGCGGCACCGTCCTGCGCATGGCGCAACGACGCATCGCCTTGTCCCAGCGTGCCTTGCAGGCTCGACAGGCTGTCGAGGTCGCGTGCGAAGGCCAAGGCTTCTGCCGTGGTCTTCGGCTCCACCCCGGCCACGCCGTCGCTGAAAAGCTCCGCCGCGATCACTGGTTCGCCCAGCGACATGTACAGGTTGCCGAGCAGGCGCTGCACGGTCTGGCGTGCGTTCAGAGGCAAGGCGGCGTCCTCCGTCATGCCGGCGCGCGCCTGATCGAGCAGGTCGCGCACGCTGATCTGGGTGCTCATCGCCACTTCCGGCGCGGCGGCCGCCAGGGTGCGGACGAGGAACTCGAGCGAGGCGCGCGCGGCCTGGTTGTCGCGCTCGGCCGCTTCGAGCGCGCGGGTCGCGGTGGCTTCCGCCTCGATCGCGCGGCTGCGCTCCACCGCCAGCCGCCAGACGAATCCCGAGGAGGCCATCAGCGCCAGCAGCACCAGCGCCACGCCGGCGCGATGGCGGCCGATGAACTTGCGCGTGCGGTAGAGCCAGCTGTCCGAGGCCGCCAGCACGGGCCGGCCCTCGCTCCAGCGCGCAATATCGGCGCGCATCGCTTCCACCGTGGGATAGCGGTCGTCGGGTGAGGCTTCCGTGGCGCGCCCGAGGATGCCGCGCAGGTCGGCAGGAAGCGCAAGTGGCGCGAAACCGTCGGGCAGCGCCACGTGCGCGCCGGGTTCGCGCTCGCCGGTCAGCATTTCCCGCAGCACCACGCCCAGCGCATAGACGTCGGTGGCGGTGGAAATGGCGTTGCCCGCGCGCTGCTCGGGGCTGGCGTAGCCGCGGCTGAAGACGCGGGTGGAGGACTCCTGCTCGCCGGAGTCGGCACCCACGTCGACCAGTTTGGCCACGCCGAAATCCAGCAGCTTGGGGTCGCCGTTGTCCTGCACCAGCACGTTGGCGGGCTTGAGGTCGCGGTGGATCACCAGCCGCCCGTGGGCGTGCTGCACCGCGTCGGCGATGCGGTCGAACAAGGCCAGGCGCGCTTCGATGCCCGGCGCGGCCTGGGCGAGGTAATCGAGCAGGCCCACGCCCTGGACATACTCCATCACGACATACGGCTGGCCGTCCGGGGTCTGCCCGCCGTCGATCAGGCGCGCGATGTTGGGATGATCGAGCTGGGCGAGGATCTGGCGCTCCTGGCGCAGGCGGCGCTGGCCTTCCGTCGTGGGGAAGCCGCGAATGAGCTTGATCGCGACCTGTTGCTCGAACTGTCCGTCGGCGCGTTCGGCCAGCAGCACCGTACCCATGCCGCCGGCCCCGAGCTCGCGCAGCACGCGCCACGGCCCCAGCCGCATCCCGTCGGCTACCGGTTCGACCAGCATGCTGCCGCCCAGATTGACGGCCGCGGCCATCGGGTCGCGGGTCTGGTCGTCCGCGTCGAGCAGACGGCGCAGGCGCTCGGCCAGGGTGATGTCGAGTTCCGCCAGCCGCGCTTCGCGCTGCTCCGGCGGCAGGTCGAGCAGGGCGTGGAACAGCTCGGCCAGTTGTGCGTGCGCCGCCGCGCCCGTCATGGCGAAAGCGCGTCCTTGAGCCAGGCGCGCGCGAAGCGCAGGTCGCGGTCGACCGTGGCCACCGACAACTCCAGCGCGGCACCGATTTCCTCGCGCGAGAAGCCGCCGAAGTAGCTCAGTTCAACGACCTGCGCCTGGCGCGGGTCTTCCTTCGCCAGCGCCACGATGGCCTCGTCCACGCGCACCACGTCGTCGTCGGCACCGCCGCCAGGAAGCTCGGGTGCCTGGCTCAGCGGCAGGATGGCCTGGCCCTGGCCGCGCTTTTCGCTCAGGCGGCGGCGCGCGTGGTCGACGATGACCTGGCGCGTCGCCTGTGCCACGACGTGGAAGAAATGCCGCCGGTCCGCCCAGCCCGCGTCGGCGGCGAGCAGCCGGATCAGGGCTTCGTGCGCCAGCTCGGTCGGCGTCATCGTCGCTTGCGCGTGCTGCGCCAGCGACTGGCCGGCGATGGCCCGCACGCGGCGGTATACCAGCGCCATCAATTCTTCCCGTGCCACCACGTCGCCATCCTGCCAGCGGTGCAACAGGACGGTCAGCGCGTGGGCATCATCGGGCGCAGCGTCGATCATGGGCGGGATCGCAAGGGCGGTGCGGTGAGTATAGGCGCGTGCCGCGGCGGTCGCCGGGGCGGCGATCAGGTGGCCAGCCAGCGTCGCGCCGCATCCACCATGGCGCGCCGGCGCAGCAGGAAATCCCAGTAGCTGCCGCGCATCTGGCGCCAGAGCACGGCCGAACGCACTGCGGCCAGCAGGCAGGCGCGCACCTGCGCCACGACGGCCTCCTGCTGGAGCTGCGTCGGATCGCCCTGCACCAGCACCCGGGTGGACAGGCGGCTGACGGTGTTGGCATAGACCTCGCCCAGACGCGCGACGACGGTGGGATGGGTGACGCCGAAGTGCTCGCGCTGCCGTCCCGCCTCGATGATGCCCTCCTGCAGCGCGTCGAGCAGGTCGGCGCGGGCGTTGAGCTGGCGCTCCACGCTCAGCACCGTCATGGCCATCTTGCCGAGGCTGCCGTCGCGCTGCCCGCCGCCCTGGAATTGCCCGACCAGGATTTCCAGTCCGGTCTTCATGAGATGCGCCGAACCGTAGACCGCCTCCACCGAGTCGGCGTCGATGCGGAACACCGAGGCCAGCGATGCGGCGAGGTCGGCCTCGTCCGCCTGCCCGCTGCGGGCGATGGACTGGACCAGGCGCAGGCCCTGCATCATGCCGGCCAGCGCAAGCGTGCGATCTTTCATCGATGTCCTCTGTCGGCCGCGGCGCGCGGCGGATGCGTGCAAAACCCGATTTTCGGCGATTTCGGCGGCGCTGGGAAACCGCTGCCGCCGCGCGCGTCGTGCATGATGCTGGAAATCCGCCCTCGCCGCGGGTAGGTTCCGGTCTCCATCTTCAACGGGCCACCCGATGACCGCTGACATCTCCTCCCAGGCGCTGGCCTGCCGCGACGGCGCGCAGCCGCTGGCGGAAATGCCCACCGATGCCCGGCGCGCCCTGCTCGACGCCATGGCCGCACGGCTCGATGCCCATGCCGAAGCCATCCTCGCGGCCAACGCGCGCGACATGGAGGCGGCGCAGGCGCGCGGCACCACCGGCGCGATGCTCGATCGCCTGCGCCTGGATGCACCGCGCCTGGCCGCGATCGCCGATGCGGTGCGCCACGTCGCCACGCTGCCCGATCCGGTGGGGCAGGTCACGCGCGAGGAAGTCCGCCCCAACGGCATCCGGGTGCGGCGCGTGCGCGTGCCGCTGGGCGTCGTCGCGATGATCTACGAGGCGCGCCCCAACGTCACCGCCGATGCCGCCGCGCTGTGCCTCTACGCCGGCAACGGCGTGATCCTGCGCGGCGGCTCGGAGGCGATCCACTCCAACACCGCGATCGCCGCCGCGCTCAAGGAGGCCATCGCCGCCGCCGGCCTGCCCGAAGCGGTGCTGACCCTGATCACCGATCTTTCGCGCGACACCATGGTCAGACTGCTGCAGCTCACCGATCTCGTGGATCTGGCCATCCCGCGCGGCGGCGAAGGACTGATCCGCTTCGTCGCCGAGCACGCGCGCGTGCCGGTGATCAAGCACTACAAGGGCGTCTGCCACCTGTACGTGGACGCCGCCGCAGACCTGGATCTGGCGTTGGACCTGCTCATCGACGGCAAGACCAGTCGTCCCGGCGTCTGCAACGCGCTGGAAACCCTGCTGGTGCACCGCGACGTCGCCGACGCCTTCCTGCCGCGCGCCGCCGCCGCGCTGCGCGCGCGCGGGGTCGAACTGCGCGGCGACGCGGCGTCGCGTGCGCGCGTGCCGGACATGGCCGAGGCCAGCGAGGATGACTACGCCGCCGAGTTCCTGGATCTCGTTCTGGCGGTGCGCGTGGTGGACGATCTCGAACAGGCCATCGCCCACATCCGCCGCTTCGGCTCGGACCACACCGAGGTCATCGCCACCCGCGATGAGGCCGCCGCGCGGCGCTTCGTGGCGGCGCTGCGCTCGGCGGTGGTGATGGTGAACGCCTCCTCGCGCTTTTCCGACGGCGGCGAGCTGGGCCTGGGCGCGGAAATCGGCATCTCCACCACGCGCCTGCACGCCTACGGCCCGATGGGTGCCGAGTCGCTCACCATCGAGCGCTTCGTGGTCGAAGGCGAAGGCCAGGTGCGGCACCCGCTTCGCGCAACGGATTCCTGAGGGCGAAGCAAACCGCCGTGCGCGCGGCCCGTGCGCGCCGTGGCACCGCGGGCGCAGTGGCTCAGCCGGACTTTGCCGCAGGCGGCTTGCCGCCGCTGCGGATGTCGAGCATCAGGCTGTAGGCGGCGGTGAAGGCGGGCAGCAGGTTCTGCAGCACACCCACGGCATCCTGCTTGGCGGAAAACAGGAAATAGCTCAGCGCCATCAGGCTGCCGGCCAGGCTCATGTACCAGAACAGGCGAGGAATCACCGGGCGTTTCGCGCGGTGCGAGGCGACCACCTGCACCAGCCAGCGCAGGCCGAACATCATCGCGCCGCCCAGGCCGATCAGCTTCCACGGGGTCATGTGCAGCCCGGTCCAGCCCAGCCACAGGATTTCCTCATTCATCGCCCTTGCTCCACCGGCCGTGGCGCGGGAATTTCGTCGGTGACGACGACGTGGCTGCGCTGGATCAACCAGGACACACCGAGCAGGTCGCGCACGCCGACCAGGGCGCGACCGACGTTGGTGTATTTGGACTGGCCCGCGCCGCGCGCGCGGTGCGATACCGGCACGCTGACGGTTTTCCAGCCGGCGCGCTGCATCAGCGCCGGCAGGTAGCGGTGCATGTGGTCGAAGTAGGGCAGGTCGAGGAAGGCGGCGCGCTCGAACAGCTTGATGCCGCAGCCGGTGTCCGGGGTGTTGTCGCGCAGCAGCCACTGGCGGATGCGGTTGGCCCAGCGCGAGGCCCAGCGCTTGCTGCCCGAATCCTGCCGCGACACGCGCCAGCCGGCGAACAGCTTGACCTCGGCCTCGGCCGCGTCGCGCGCGTCCAGCAGCTTCGGGATGTCGGCCGGATCGTTCTGCCCGTCGCCATCGAGCGTGGCGATCCAGGGGGCCAGCGCGTGCCTGACGCCGCTGCGGATCGCAGCGCTCTGGCCGCAGCGCGCGGCGTGGGCAAAGGCGCGCAGCTCCGGTACCTCGGCGCGCAGCGCCGCGAGCACCTCGCGGGTGTCGTCGTCGGAGCGGTCGTCCACGCAGACGATCTCGAACTGGACGCGGCCGCGCAGGTGCCGGACCACCTCGTGCACCAGCGGCGCGATGTTGTCGCGCTCGTTGAATACGGGAATGACGATGGACAGTGCGGTCATGGCGTGTCTCTGAAGGCAGGGGCGCAAAGCGGAAGCGTGGACGACATTTCAGCGATCGGCGCCGAACAGGTCGCGGCTGTAGATTTTTCCCGCCACATCGGCGAGATCCGCGGTCTGGCGATTGGTGACGATCACGTCGGCAAGGCGCTTGAACGCATCCAGATCGTCGATCACTTCGGAGTTGAAGAAGGTGCTGGCGTGCAGCAGGGGTTCGTACACGATCACCTCCACGCCCTTGGCCTTGAGCCGCTTCATCACGCCCTGCACGCTGCTGGAGCGGAAGTTGTCGCTGCCGGACTTCATCACCAGCCGATGGATGCCGACCACGCGCGGGTTCAGCCGCAGGATGTCGTCGGCGATGAAGTCCTTGCGCGTGGTGTTGGCATCGACGATGGCGCGGATCAGGGTTTGCGGCACGCGGTCGTAGTTGGCCAGCAGCTGGCGGGTGTCCTTGGGCAGGCAGTAGCCGCCGTAGCCGAAGGACGGGTTGTTGTAATGGTCGCCGATGCGCGGGTCGAGACAGACGCCTTCGATGATCTGGCGGGCATCCAGCTTGTTCACCGCCGCGTAGGTGTCCAGTTCGTTGAAGAAGGCCACGCGCATGGCCAGATAGGTGTTGGCGAACAGCTTGATCGCCTCGGCCTCGGTGTTGCCGGTCAGCAGCACCGGCGCATCCGGGCGCAGGCTGGCGGCCAGCAGCAGATCGGCCAGTTCGCGCCCGCGCGGCGACCGTTCGCCCACCACGATGCGCGAGGGGTGCAGGCTGTCGTGCAGGGCCGAACCTTCGCGCAGGAACTCGGGTGAAAACACGAGGTTGGCAAATCCCAGCTCGGTCTTGAGCGCCTCGGTGAAGCCGACCGGGACGGTGGACTTGATCACGATCAGGGCCTCGGGACACAGCGTCATCGCCGCGCGCACGACGGATTGGACCGACTCGGTGTCGAACTGGTTGCTGTGCGGATCGTAGTTGGTGGGCGTGGCGATGAAGACGAAGTCGGCACCGGCCAGCGCCTGTCCGGGATCGGTGCTGGTGGCAAGGTGCAGGCTTTCGTCGCGCAGCTGGCGCTCGATGTCCGGGTCGGAAATGGGCGAGGTGCGCTGCCTGATCGCCTCGATCCTGGCCGCATCGATGTCCAGGATCGTCACCGCATGCTGTCGCGCCAGCATCACCGCGTTGGAAAGACCGACATAGCCTGCGCCGGCGACGGTGATGCGTTTCATGCGGTGGTTCCCGTGAAGTGTCGAGGGTTGCCGTGATGCCGCGGCTCGCGCGCGGTGCGCGGTCCGATGCAGCCGGCCATGCCGTCCAGAAGCCTGTTCATGCGCTGCCGCTGCTCATTCGTGCTCGATCTCCGCCGCCCAGCCCGCCGGCATGTCGCAGCCCGCGATCCAGGCGTGGCCCGGCAGCAGCGCCCAGGCGCGGCGGTTGGATGCGCCGATGTCGATGACCTGGGTTGCATCCATGCACGGGCCGACCGCCTCCAGGCGCAGGAACAGCCAGCGCCGGGACGGATCGGCCTGCAGCCAGTCGCGCGCCAGCGGCCACTGTTCGTCCCAGGGCCGCTTGAAGCCGAAATCCACGACCGGGCGGTCGGCCTGCAGCCTGTGCTGCTCGCGCCAGCCCAGCATCGCCAGTTCGGCCTCCGGACCGATGCGCTCGCCGACCCGCTGCATCAGCGCCTGCGCCGAACTCTCCGGGCTGATCGCCGGTATCAGGCCGACGCCGTAAACGATCCACAGCAGCGCGGTAATCACGATCACCGCCGTGGCCGGCTGCCCGCGTCGCCGCCACAGCGCCAGCACGATCGCGGCCAGCGCGGCCAGCCCGAAGGCCAGCAGCCAGCGTCCCATCGCCACCGCGACGGCCGCATCCATGCCGCGCCCCTCGACCAGCGGGCGCAGGCGCTCGGGAGTCGCCAGCAGCAGCCACGCGCCCAGCGCCAGTCCGGCCAGGGCGAGCGTGCCGATCCATCCCCACAGCACCGCCCGCACCCCGCGCCGGCGCAGCAGCGCCGGCAGCAGCGGCGCGGCGGCGATGCACAGCGCCGGCAGGATCGGGAAGATGTACACCTCGCGCTTGCCCGGCGTGGAACTGAAGAAAATCAGCACCAGCGCCGCCCAGCCCAGCAGCAGCGCGTAGCGCGGATCGACCCGGCGCAGGCGTCGCCACCAGGCCGGCAGCAGCCAGGGCGCGAGCAGGATGCCCGGCAGCCACAGGGTCAGCATCGACTGCAGGTAGTACCAGGCCGGCTGCACGTGGTGCCAGGCGTTGGCATAGCGGGTCGCGGTCTGGCGCAGCAGCATCTCGCGGGCATAGGCGTGCAGCGCCGGATCATCGGACGCCAGCACCGCCGTCAGCATCGGAACCAGCCAGACGCCGGCACCGAGCAGGAAGCCCGCCACGCCCGCCAGCGCGTGCCAGCCGCGATGGGGCGGCAGCGCGTGCGCCGACTTCGCCCGCACCCACAGCCAGGGCAGGAACACCAAAAGCGGCAGGAAACCCACACCCTTGGTCACCGTGCCCAGGCCGGCGGCGAATGCGCCCAGCGCCAGCAGCCGCGGATCCGGTTTTTCCAGCAGGTAGCGCAGCAGCGCCCACAGCGACAGCGTGGTCAGGCCGACCAGCGCCATGTCGATCTGCGCGCGCTTGGCCTGCAGGGCGAACTGCAGGCAGACGAACAGGCCGAACACCGCGTACGGCACGGCGCGGCGTCCCCACAGCCGCCGCGCCAGATCCCCGCTCAGCCACAGCGTGGCGAGCGCGGCCAGCAGCGAGGGCAGCAGGAAGGCGATCCGCCAGTTGCCCACCAGCTGCTGGCTGGCGGCCTGCATCCACATGAACGTGGCCGGTTTTTCGGCATACAGCTCGCTGCCGCGTCGCGGGAACAGCCAGTCCCCGGTCTCCACCATCGTTTGCGCGACCAGCACGAAGCGTGGCTCGTCTGCCGGCATCGGTTCGCGCATGCCGATCCCGGCCAGGAGCGAAAGCACGACCAGCGCGAGCAGCAGCGGAATCGGCCAGGCGAAGGAGGAACGCGATGGATTGAAGTGCATCGAGCGGCGGGAGCGGGTCGCGACAGAACGCGTATTGTGGCGCAGGTCGCGTGGAAAAATCGTTTTGGCAGCCGATCACGCGCTACGCGGGCGCGGGGGCTTGCGGGCACGCGCGGGCTTGGCGGAAGGCTCGGGCAGCAGGGAGGTGAGCTGCTGGTAGCGCTCGAACAGGAAGGCGACGCGTTCGGCGTCGGTGGTGAGCCTGGGCGGTTTGCGGCCGGCGGCTTTTTCGGCGGCGAGGTAGGCGGCGTCCACGGCCTTGTCGAGCGCGGCGTGGGCTTTCACCAGCGCCGGCGGCATGGTCAGCGGGTCGTAGAGGTCGGCGAGGGTGGCATCGGGAAACTGGGCGCGGGCGTCGAGCACGGCCTGCGCGGCGGCCTCGATGGCGGCGCGAAGCTTTTGCCCTTGCTCGTCATGCCCGCGTGCCCTTGCTTGTCATTCCCGTGACCTGATTAGCCCTGATCCTCAGCCGATGCTTCGGCGAAGAGTGGCTTTGGCTCGCCATTCCCGCATGCTTTTGGCGGAAACCCGGTGACTTGGCTTTTGTTGTGGGGGCATCTGGAAGCAAAGACACTGGATTCCTGCCTTCGCAGGAATGACGAGCTGAGAGTCAGGGCTAATCAGGTCCCGTGAAGGCTAGCCGCTTTTGACAGACGAACGTCTGTCCCATCCAGCGTCTTTGCTTCCGTCAGATCGGGCTAGGGGAAGTTGTTTTAGACGATGCCGCTCTAGTACTGACAGCTAATCAAAAGGGCATGCTTTCAATCCATTGCTTGACGATCACTGCCATTTCGGGTAACGACAAATTCTGATTGCCGACATTCCGAGTCGAGGGGGGTAACGCGCGTGTCTGCATCCAATCATTTCCACCGTCTTTTCCAGCGCATCGGCGCGGCGCGCGGTGCGCAGTGCGCGGCGGCGCTCTGGTTCCTGATGGCCTTGCCTCTTGCCACACCCGTTCTGGCGCTACCGCAACTGGTGTGCGTCGCGCCCACGGTCCAGACGGAGCATGGGACCACGCGCGAGCCGCGAACCTGCTGGTTCGAGGACGACGGACGCAGCACGTCCGTAGACGACCAAGGAAACTTCGCGGGGATCGGCGGAGGCGGCGGCGGTCGTGGCAACGCCGGCAATGCGACCGAGGTACGCGATGCGGCCGAGAAAGACTGCGGTGAGCGAGCCGGCAATCCGGTGGTGATCACCACGGGCAACAAGATCGAGTCGGCGCTGGATTTTTCCAGCGCCGGGGAAATGGGCCTGTACCTGCGCCGCACCTACAACCATTACTGGGTCTACTCGGGCCTGTTCGGGCGGCACTGGATCAGCAACTTCGACTACTCGCTCGTTCGCCAGGACGCCAGTACGCTTTGGCTTCAGCGCCCAGACGGGCGGCGCATCAAGTATTCATGGCGCGCCGCAGCCGCCCGTTTCGAGGAGGACAAGGCCGGGCCAGTGGCTTACGTCATCCAGGTGGGAACCGAGTATGAGCACCATACCGAGGCGCAAACCATCGAACGCTATGATCGTTTCGGTTACGCGCAAACGGTCCGCAACCGCCAAGGCATCGGCTGGACATTTTCCTACAGCGGCAACTACCTGCAATCGGTCACCCACACCTCGGGCCGCTCGGTGCAGTTCACCTGGACCGGCAACCGCCTGACCCGCGTCACCGATCCCGACGGGGCCGCGTTCGACTACGGCTACGACCTCAACGCCTTCGGCAGCGGCCTGCATCGGCTGGCCTCGGTCACGCTGCCCGCGTCCGCAGGCTCCCCTGCATCACCGGCGACTTTGGTCAAGTATCACTACGAGAAGGCCACTCTTCCCGGCGCGCTGACGGGCGTTTCCTACGGCGGCGTGCGTTATTCCACCTTCGATTACGACGGCCTCGGGCGCGCCACCCTCAGCCGACACGGCAGCGCGGCGGTGCCTCTGGATCAGCACACGTTCGCGTATCAGGGCACGATGACGCCGCCGGCCAATCCACCGCCGCTGCCGCCGCCGCCCGGCGGCGACTGCGATCCGATCACGCGCATCTGCACCATTCCGCATCATGCACCCGGCCCGGGCGAGGATGCCGCCGAGCTGGCCGCCCGTCGGCAGATCGCGGACGCGGCTTTCGCCATCCTCAGCCAGCCCATCGCGATGGAGTACGTCACCCAGACCAACGCGCTGGGCAAGGAAACCATCTACACCATCGAAGAAGGCCGCATCGGCGAAGTGGAGGGCCTGGCCTCCACCCACTGCGTCGCCAGCGTTGCCGAACAGGGCTACGACACCCGCGGTTATCCCGAAACGATCACCGACGCCAGAGGTCACCTCACCCGCTTCACCCACGACGACCAGGGCCACCTGCTGGGTATCGTCGAAGCCGAAGGCACGCCCGTCGCCCGCACCACCACCTACGACTGGGATACGGCCAACAACCGCCCGAACTGGGTGGAATTGCAGGGCGACCATCGGCAGAGTTTTGCCTATCATCCCGATCACCGCCTGAAAAGCGTCACCCACCACAACCTCTCGCCCCACGGCACGCCCAACCAGACCCGCAGCACCGGCTACGCCTACACCTTCCACCCCAACGGGCTGGTCAAAACCCTCACCGAAGACGGTCCGCTGCCCGGCACCGGCGATCAAATCACCTCCACCTACAGCGCGCAGGGCGACCTGACCGAGGTGAAGAACAGCCTCGGCCACTCGGTGACCTACAGCCAGCACAACGGCCGCGGCCAGCCGGGGCGGGTCGTGGGGGTGAACGGCGAGAAGATCGAGTACGACTACGACGCCCGCGGCCGGGTTCGTCAGGTGCGCAGCTTCCGCAACGGCGGCGTCCAGACCACGCAGTACGCCTACGCCGCCTCGGGCCTGCTCGACGCGGTGACCTCGCCCGACGGGGTGACCGAGAGCTACGCCTACGACAGCGCCCGTCGCCTCCAGACCGTCACCCGCAACACGCCCGCCGGCCCGCAGGTGCGCGAATGGTTCCACGATGCGGCCAGCAATCCTGTTCGCGAGGAGGTGCGTCTGAACGGCGCCCTGATCGCGCGCAGCTACACCGATTACGACGAACTCGACCGCGTGCGCGCCCGGCGCGGCAATAACGGACAGGAAACCGGCTACACCTACGACCTCAACGGCAACCTTCAAACCCTCACCCGCACGCTGGGCCAGGTGACGCAGTTCCAGTACGACGCCCTGAACCGCCTCACCGCCCGGACCGATGCCGAACTGGGCCTCACCTCGTTCGAGTACGACAAGAACCACCGCATCACGCAGGTCACCGATCCGCGCGGCCTCGTCACCCAGTGGCAGTACGACGGCTTCGGCCAGCTGTGGAGCTACAGCAACCCCGACACCGGCACCACCACCCAGCAGTGGAACCCCTACGGCCAGCGCACCGGTGCCACCCGCGCCGATGGCGTCAGCCTCGGCTACGGTTATGACACCCTGGGCCGGCCCACCACGGTGACGGCGGGCGGCCTGACCCATACCACCACCTGGGACGTGGGCAGCAACTGCGGTGCCGGCAGGAAGGGCCGCATCTGCCGCATCGACGATCCGCACCAGAGCCTGGAGTTGGGCTATGACGCCTACGGCGCGCTCACCCTGCAGCGGCCCACGATTGGCGGCCAGACCGGCTACCTGCACCGCTTCGAGTACGACAACCTGGGCCGGCTGCACCGGATCGAATACCCCGGCAGCGTCTTTGCCGACTACGCCTACACCCTCGACCGCGTTACCGCGATGACCGCCACCTTCGACGGCATCGCACACACCGTGGCCGACAGCATCGCGCTCACCGCCCTGGCCGGCAACCAGGGCAGCCAGTACCGCCTCCGCCACGGCAACGGACCCACCCGCGACGAGCGCTTCGACCTCGACGGTCGGCTGACGCGCATCACTACCAGCGGTGGCTACAACCTCAACTACGGCTATGACACCAACGACCGCCTCACCGATCTGGTCCACGGCACCATTCCCAGTTCTACGCAGACCTATGGCTACGATGACCTCGATCGTCTGGAGTCGGTCCTCGCGGGCATGGGCAACCAGGCGTTCGCCTACGATGCCGGCGGCAACCGCGAGGGGCACACCCACAGCGGCATCGCCAGCAGCTACACCATCGCCCCCACCAGCAACCGCATCGACACCATCGCGGGCGGCCTGAGCCGCAGCTACGCCTACAAGCCTACCGGCCAGGTACAGAGCCTCACCGGCCCGCTGAGCCTGAATGCCGAACCGGAGCCGGCGCTGGGTGAAGGTGAGTACGGAATGGGTGGGAGCTACATCGAATCCGCCTTCGCCCGTCGTTCCTACGAAACTCCCGCCGCCGAACCCCACGGCACCCAAAGCCTCTTTGCCGACGGCTTCGAGAGCACGACTCCGCCGGCATCGACCTGGCAGTTCACCTACGACCCCTTCAACCGCCTGAGCGCCATCACCGGCCCCGGCCTCAGCGCCGGCTACAAGATCGCCGCCACCGGCCTGCGCGTGGAAAAGACCGTCAACGGTGCCACCACGCGCTTCGTGTACGGCATGAACGGCCAACTGCTCTACGAGCGCAACCTCGCAACAAACCAGCGCACCCAGCACCTGTACCTCAACGGCCGGCCCATCGCCTTCGTGCGCAACAACGGCTCGGGCAACAGCAATACCCTGTACCACCTGCACGCCGACCATCTGGGCCGCCCCGAGCGCATCACCGACTCGACGAACGCCATCGTCTGGCGCGCAAGACTGGCCGCCTTCAACCACAGCGTGACCCTCGATCAGATCGGCGGCTACCCCCTCGGCTTCCCCGGCCAGTACCGCGATACCGAGACGGGTTTTGCCTACAACATCCACCGCGACTACGATCCGGCCACGGGGCGGTACTTGCAATCCGACCCGATTGGACTCAATGGCGGGATAAACACCTATGCGTATGTGAGTGGGAATCCGGTGATGTTTGTGGATCCGTTGGGGTTGAGAAACTGGCCTAAGACATTTGTAAGTATTGGTAACACTATGAATGCGGGGCGGCTCTACGCATCTGGCACGCTTCGCATCATGGCAGGAGCCGGAATTCAGGGAACTGGGGTCGGTTCAACGCCGGGTGCGGGACTTGTGGCGCTGGGGGCGTGGAATGTAATGAGTGCTGAAAAGGCGCTTGCTCGAGCCAATCAACAATGGAATGAGGCTGGTTGTGAAGATAGTAGTGACTATTCTATAGCGGATACCATAAAGACGGGCTCAGGTCTGTTACCTTGGGGGACAGAGTCTGACGATCCAAATGAGCCATACTGGTTAAATATTGCCGGCGAGCGAATAATGAATGCTTTTGAAGCTCCTTGGGATTTTTTTATGGAACTTGGGACGATGGGATTGTGAACGGATTAACTCTATTCCGCTATTTTCTTATTGTTTCCGTTGTAATTCTTGCGTGGTGGATCTCCAGGAGCGTTAGTCCTGCATGGATTACATTCGTGGCGTTTATTATTATTGCGGCAAGCACACTGTGGCTGCTATTTTCATTGTTTAAGCGCCCTACTAACATTGGGCATGTTCTCAAATTATGGTGGCAGCGACTTTGGGACGCATTTTGGGGTATGTAACGGGCCTTGATTGCCAAGTGTTCGCCTACGACGCCAGCGGCAACCGCGAGGGGCACACCCACAGCGGCATCGCCAGCAGCTACACCATCGCCCCCACCAGCAACCGCCTCAGCGCCATCAGCGGCGGCCTGAACCGCAGCTACGCCTACAAGCCTACCGGTCAGGTACAGAGCCTCACCGGCCCGCTGAGCCTCAACGTCGAGCCGGAGCCGGAGCTGGGTGAGGGCGAGTACGGGATGGGCGGGAGCTACATCGAACCTGCCTTCGCCCGTCGTTTCTACGAAACTCCCGCCGCCGAACCCCACGGCACCCAAAGCCTCTTTGCCGACGGCTTCGAGAACATCACCCCGTCGGCATCGACCTGGCAGTTCACCTACGACCCCTTCAACCGCCTGAGCGCCATCACCGGCCCGGGCCTCAACGCCGGCTACACCATCGCCGCCACCGGCCTGCGCGTGGAAAAGACCGTCAACGGCGCCACCGCCCGCTTCGTGTACGGCATGAACGGCCAACTGCTCTACGAGCGCAACCTCGCAACAAACCAGCGCACCCAGCACCTGTACCTCAACGGCCGGCCCATCGCCTTCGTGCGCAACAACGGCTCGGGCAACAGCAATACCCTGTACCACCTGCACGCCGACCATCTGGGCCGCCCCGAGCGCATCACCGACTCGACGAACGCCATCGTCTGGCGCGCAAGACTGGCCGCCTTCAACCACAGCGTGACCCTCGATCAGATCGGCGGCTACCCCCTCGGCTTCCCCGGCCAGTACCGCGATACCGAGACGGGTTTTGCCTACAACATCCACCGCGACTACGATCCGGCCACGGGGAGGTACTTGCAATCCGACCCCATCGGGCTCAATGGCGGGATCAACACCTATGCGTATGTGGGTGGGAATCCGGTGATGTTTGTGGATCCGTTGGGGTTGCGCACAAAGTGCGAATGCATGGGTAATGGGCGGGCCAAGATCGACATCAATCTTAAATTTAAAGGCAGTGGTGCGACCTCCGCGACGATAGCCGCTATGAGATCGTCTATTGAAGACAGATGGTCTGCGCCTGGCTTTGAGGTTACGACCAGCATTGGTGGTTGGCGCGCGTCGTCAATCAATGTTCCATCTGGAAGAGGCCGGTCCTTTGTACGAGGAAATGGTGGTACGTGGTACGGCGGAGAGCATCCATGGGTGGCTGCGCATGAGGCAGGGCATCTTATGAAGTTGGATGATCGTTACGCGGAAACTACCCCGGGGGTTACTACGCCTCAGCCTGGCTGGGAAGGCACGATCATGGCTGAACACATGGGGGTAGTAACTCCGGCAGACCGACAGGGAATACTTGATGCTTTCGGTTGCGACTAAAATAATGGTGATATTAAATGAGCATTATTATCAGGTTTTTGGCCACGCTCCTGCTTTCAGGCGTCCTGATGGGTTGCGCGATAAGCGGCGTTAATGGCGAGTTGGAAAATCATATTTCCAGGCTTGTTGATGAAACAACCAAGTCAGCGAAAACTCAGGAAAAGGCATTGGCCGAGCTTGGCAAGCTTGGGCAACAAGCAGTGCCCTCTCTCATTGGCCATCTTTCTGATAATCGCCCCTTGGCCGCGCCTAAGATTACTCTCGCAAATAAAGCGTCAGATTCCTTTGAGGCGTCGCGTCATTACAGCCCCGAGACGGTACACGACGCAATAGCCGCAATTCTAAATCAAATAACTGGGGAAAGCTTTTTGTTCGTTTACAATGGTGCCACGCCTGAAGAGCGCAAACAGAATTATGAGAAGTGGAAACTATGGTGCAAATCAAATTATCCAGGCAAAATCGAAGCGTGTGGTAATGAGCCATGATTTTCAATAAACACCCGGATGGGATGCTTTTTTGTGGGCCGCGGTAGATTCTGCCAAAAGCTTCGAGAGCACAATCACTCCGCCGAACTCGGCCACGCGGTGACCTACAGCCAGCACAACGGCCGCGGCCAGCCGGGTCGGATCGTGGGCGTGAACGGCGAGGCGGTGGAGTACGACTACGATGCCTGCGGCCGGGTTCGCCGGGTGCGCAGCTTCCGCAACGGCGGCATCCAGACCACGCAATACGCTTGCCTCGGGCCTGCTCGACGCGGTGAGCACGCCCGACGGGGGCGCTACGCGGGTGCAGGGGCGCGCGGGGGCTTGCGGGCGCGCGCGGGCTTGGCGGAAGGCTCGGGCAGCAGGGAGGTGAGCTGCTGGTAGCGCTCGAACAGGAAGGCGACGCGTTCGGCGTCGGTGGTGAGCCTGGGCGGTTTGCGGCCGGCGGCTTTTTCGGCGGCGAGGTAGGCGGCGTCCACGGCCTTGTCGAGCGCGGCGTGGGCTTTCACCAGCGCCGGCGGCATGGTCAGCGGGTCGTAGAGGTCGGCGAGGGTGGCATCGGGAAACTGGGCGCGGGCGTCGAGCACGGCCTGCGCGGCGGCCTCGATGGCGGCGCGGTGCTTTTGCCCTTGCTCGTCATGCCCGCGCGCCCCTTGCCCGTCATTCCCGCGCAGGCGGGCCGCTCCTGACAGACGAATGTCTGTCCCATCGCTCTGGTCGGTTGCGGCCGGCAGTTCGGGCCAGGGGAAGTTGTTGTAGACGATGCCGGCGGAGTAGCGGTAGTCGCTTTTGAGGCGACCGCAGACGGTGCGTACCCACGCCATGTGCATGGTGGACGTGACGATGCCGAAGTGGAACAGCGTCGCGTTCGGAACGATTTTCACAAGATTGCTGCACAACGTGTCCGGCGTCATGAAGCCGATTGGAATGAATGCGCGCCGCTCGGACGACACTTCCGGAATCACCAGGTAGTTGTCGTCCGGAATATTCTCCACGTGGAATCGCGTCGGCGTGTCCGCCAACTTTTGCGTTGGTGGGCTCTTGCTGGCCTTTCGCAGTTCCCGCACTGCCTCGATACGCTTTAACGCCTCCGGCATTTGCCGCAGCTCGGCTGGTGGGCAATCCCCGAGCCACAGGCACCAGCGTTCCCAACCGTTGATGAACTCATCCGATCCCAGCCAGCGCCGAAACCATGCCGCTGATGCTGGCTCACTGGCGATGAACGCATCACGCTCCTCGGTGGTGAACAGGTAGTTGCCGCCGTCGATCGGCTTGTTGCCAATGCCGATCGACGGCACGTTGCAGAGCGGTTTGCTGCGATTGGGCAACAGAACATCCGCCGCATCCACCAGATACGGATTGATGTTGCCCGCCGGCACTTCATGTGGCTCGCCGGCAATCTCCTGATAGTCGAACAACCGCTTCGGCGAAATCTCGCTGCCGGCAAAGCCCACGATCACGCAATGCACCGCGGCCACGCCGCGCGCCTCGTTGTTCCAGCGGAAGGTGCGATGGGCAAAAAAGATGCGCATGCCGCGCGCCAACATTTCGCCCCAGAGGATGCCCACCTGCTCGCCCTGGGTGATGGAGTTGGTGGAGACGAAGGCGCAGCGGATTCCGGTGTCGGGCCCAGCAGGCGAAGAGCGATTCCCGCTTTCGCGGGAATGACGGGCCAGGGCTTCGGTCTGCCGGATGTAGTCGACCGCCTTGAGATACCAGGCGCTGACAAAATCCAGCACGCCCGCGCCCTTGAGTCCACCGGCAACGGCCAGCAGATCCTCGCGCTGCTCCGGCGTCATCAACTTCGAGCCGATGAATGGCGGATTCCCCAGAATAAAGCTCAGCTTCTCCGCCGACACCACGTCGTTCCAGTCGATTCGCAGCGCGTTGCCGTGGACGATGGTGGCGGACTTCTTCAGCGGCAGCCGCACCACGTTCTCGCCGAATTGCTCGGAGACGCGCAGGTTCATCTGGTGGTCCATCAGCCACATCGCCACCTGCGCGATCTGGGCCGGGAACTCCTCGATCTCGATGCCGTGGAACTGGTCCACGTCCACCAGCACGTGGTCCTGCACGTGCGCCAGCACGGAGCGCTGGGTGGCGAACTGGCGGCGCAGGATTTCCAGCTCCAGCGCGCGCAGTTCGCGGTAGGCGATCACCAGGAAGTTGCCGCAGCCGCAGGCGGGATCGAGGAAGGTCAGCGCGGCCAGCCTGCGGTGCAGCTGCGCCAGCTTCTTCTCGTCGTTGCCGGCGCGGTCCAGCTCGGCCTTGAGGCCGTCGAGGAACAGCGGGCCGATCAGTTTGAGGATGTTCTTCTCGCTGGTGTAGTGCGCGCCGAGGTTGCGGCGGGCCTTGTCGTCCATCACCGACTGGAACATCGAGCCGAAGATGGCCGGGCTGATCCGGCTCCAGTCGAGCGTGCTGGCATCCAGCAGCAGGGCGCGCATCTGCGCGTTGAAATCCGCCAGCGGCAGGATTTCCTCGAACAGCTTGCCGTTGACCCAGGGCAGTTCGGCCAGCTGTTCGTCCAGCGTGGTCTGGCGGCGCTCCGGCGCGGTATCGAGCACCTGGAAGATGCGCCCGATCCACATGCCGAGGTCGGCACCGTCTTCGCTGGTGCGCTGGACGATGAGGTCGTGGAAGCTCTGGCGCGGGAAGATGCCGGTGTCGTCGGCGAACAGGCAGAACAGCAGCCGCACCAGCAGCAGTTCCAGCGCGTGGCCGTGGTAGCCGGCGTCCTTCAGCGCATCGTGCAGGCGGCCCATGCGCTCGGCAGCCTGCACGTTGACGGGATCTTCTTCCTGATAGCTGCGGGTCTGGTAGCCGCTGATGAAGCCGAAGCGGCCGATCTGCCTGTGCAGCTCGGGCAGGGTGAAGTCGCTGCGCTCGCCGGTTTCCAGATCGTGCAGGCGGAAGCGCCGGAAGTCGGACACCAGCACGAAGCGCGGCAGCTCGGCGTCTTTCAGGCCGGCGAAATAATCGGTGGCCTGCGCGTAGGCGGCGTCGAGGTCGCGGCCTTCGCTCTTGTGTTCGGCCAGCATCACGCCGGGCCAGAACACGTCGATGCGGCCGTGGGTGCTGCCGGTGAAGCGCGCCGCCTTCTGCTCGAACACGGCCACGCGGCGGCGGTTGACGCCGAACACGTTGAAAAACTCGTTCCAGAAGCTCTGCGCCTCGGCGCGCTCGGAGGTGACTTCCGCCCATTCGCCGGAAAAGGCCAGGGCGCGGGCGCGGATTTCGTTGAGGCTCAGCGGCACGATGCGGCGTTCCGGGTTGGCGGATCAACCCGGATTGTAGCGGCGTGCCGGAGCGGCGCAGCGCTTCGGGAATCTCCGGACAAGGCCGCCACTCCCGCGAAAGCGGGAGTGGCGGGCAAAGATCGACGCGTTCCGGGGTTTCCTACCCGGAGAATGCGCCGAGCTTGCGCAGCGCGGCTTCGACGCCCGCGCCGTAGGCCGGATCGGCCTTGGCGCAGTTCTCGATGTGGCGGCGCTTGATGAAGTCCGGCGCGTCGCCCATGTTGCGCGCGGTGTTGTCGAACAACACCTGCTGCTGCGCCGGGCTCATCAGCCGGAACAGGTCGCCGGGCTGCTTGTAGTAGTTGTCGTCGTTGTCGCGGAAATTCCACCAGTCGGCGTCGCCGGTGATCTGCAGCGGTGGTTCGCGGAACTGCGGCTGCTCCTGCCACTGCCGAAAGCTGTTGGGCTCGTAGTGGGGCAGGCCACCGTAGTTGCCGTCCATGCGCCCGGCACCGTCGCGGTGGTTGCTGTGGACCGGGCAGCGCGCGGCGTTGACCGGAATCTGGTGGTAGTTCACGCCCAGACGGTAGCGCTGCGCGTCGGCGTAGTTGAACAGGCGCGCCTGCAGCATCTTGTCGGGCGAGACGCCGATGCCCGGCACCAGATTGCTCGGCGCGAACGCGCTCTGCTCCACGTCGGCGAAGAAGTTTTCCGGATTGCGGTTGAGCTCGAACTCGCCCACCTCGATCAGCGGATAGTCGCCGTGCGGCCAGACCTTGGTCAGGTCGAAGGGGTGATAGGGCACCCGCTCGGCCTCGGCTTCCGGCATGACCTGCACGTACAGTGTCCACTTCGGGAAGTCGCCGCGCTCGATCGCGTCGAACAGGTCGCGCTGGTGGCTTTCGCGGTCGTTGCCGATGATTTCGCCCGCTTCGGCGTCGGTCAGGTTCTTGATGCCCTGCCGGGTGCGGAAGTGGAACTTCACCCAGTAGCGCTCGCCGGCTTCGTTCCAGAAGCTGTAGGTGTGCGAGCCGAAGCCGTGCATGTGGCGATAGCTGGCCGGAATGCCGCGGTCGCTCATCACGATGGTGATCTGGTGCAGCGCCTCGGGCAGCAGCGTCCACCAGTCCCAGTTGTTGGTGGCGCTGCGCAGGTTGGTGCGCGGGTCGCGCTTGACCGCCTTGTTGAGGTCGGGGAACTTGCGCGGATCGCGGATGAAGAATACCGGCGTGTTGTTGCCGACCAGGTCCCAGTTGCCTTCCTCGGTGTAGAACTTCAGCGCGAAGCCGCGGATGTCGCGCTCGGCATCGGCCGCGCCGCGCTCGCCGGCCACGGTGGTGAAGCGGGCGAACATCTCGGTCTTCTTGCCGACTTTCGAGAAGATCGCGGCGCGGGTGTAGCGGGTGATGTCGCGGGTGACGGTGAAGGTGCCGAAGGCGCCCGAGCCCTTGGCGTGCATGCGCCGCTCCGGGATCACTTCGCGCACGAAATTGGCGAGCTTTTCGTGCAGCCAGACATCCTGCGCCAGCAGCGGCCCGCGCGGGCCGGCGGTGAGGCTGTTCTGGTTGTCCGGCACGGGGGCACCGAACTGGGTCGTCAGGTAGGTGACGGGGCACTTTTTGTCGCTGTCGCTGGGCTTGCTCATGGCGGGCTTCCTCTGGCGGGTGGACGGTCGGACTACCGGGAGCTTCGAAAAACTTCCCGATTCGCGTCATTCCGGCGAGGGCCGGAATGACGTCGGTTTTTCGTGGTTCCCTGGCGTAGACGATGAAATTGAATCATGGAAATCGAAGGTTCCTCCAGGATCAACGGCAGGCTGCGGAAACATCCGATCATGATCGCACGTCGCCCTTGAAGGCCGGGCTCGCGCCGCTGGTTGATGTTTGACCGGATTCTTGCGAGTCTGATTGCAAGTCCTCGATTTTTCGGCGTTTTCATCGGGCGGATCGGGACATTATTCGCGGCATGGCTGATCGGATCCACTGGATTCGGCCCAGGCTCCACGCTGCCCGTCGGTTGCGCGCCGGCAGTGATGATGCCGGACGGCCTGGGCGCATCATGGATATCCGGGCGTCGACTTGCCGGCATCTTCGTAATCATCGCCAAAAATCCGGATTGAAAACACCTCATGGATGTCCAGGCCCTGGCTTGCCGTCACGCCGAGCAAGCCATTCAATGTCACGACAAACCTGTCCACAGGAGCACTTGGCGTGATATACACGGTAAACGGCTGGCCATTCATTATGGCTGCGATATCCGCCGGCGTCAGGAGGCTCTGTAAAACCTCATTCGTCACGGCATTCGCGCCATTCTGGGTGCGGATGCGAATGCCTTGCCCCAATGTTACCTGCATGACCTCGGGATCGATCCAGAGGCGAACGGCAAACACATCATCGGGTTGGGAAAGTCCTTCAAGATAAGCGCGTTGCGTGATGCTGGAAGCCGTGTCGACGACGCCCAGAGACAGGGTGGAGTATGAATCCTGGTTGCCATCGATCGCTCTTTCCAGATTGTGCGCCCCGCCGCCCATTTCCAGCAGTTCAAGGGTGATTCCGGAAGAGTCATACGAAGTGAATTGCGGAGTGGCACTGCTTCCTTGTTCCACATAATAGGGGTCCCACACCTTCAAGCGCTTTGTGACTCCCAGGCCAACCAGATTCCCCACGAAATTCGAAATCCTGATGCTCTGGTAGGACTGGTTTGGTGTAATGGCCAAATACGTGTGGTTGTTGGCGTCGACGACCACCTTGAGTCGCTCGCCTGAAAATGATATCGGGTTGGTGGAATTGCCCGAAAGCACCACGGCGGCCCCGTTTTTCGCCTCCACCGAAAATTCCTGGTTTCCAGTCAGTGATACCCCGTTGATGCCTGCCAGAATATTGCCGAGTTCCCCGCCCATCAGGCTCGGCAGGATATTGTCTTGCGCTTCAATGCGGACATAGGATGTCTGGTTTGCCGGAACTGGCTCCGGGAATTTCATTTCGATATGAGCGGAGTAGCTCCCGATGCCGATGATGATGCCCGTTCCGGCCTCCAGCTCTGAAAACGTCGATGGGTCGGAATCGATGCTGTGCGATGAGGATGTTGCATGCGATTCCGAGATTATGGCGCTGGCGTACTGCCGTGCATTTGCAAGGGGGTTTCCCGAGAACGCCAGAATCAATGCGAGCGCTGCCAGCCGGTATTTTCGTGCAAACCGGGTCCGCATGCTGTTCTGAAAACATGGATTCATCGTTTCTGCCTTCGGTGAGTGATGACGGTTCTGATGAGGGGATGTTTTGCGATCATGGATATGGTTTGGCTGCCGCCAGCATGATCAATCACGCCGCGCCGTGAAGCTGCGTCGGGTTGAAGGGTCGAATGCACTTCTTGCGTCCCGCCAGGCTTCGATGGGCCGGACTGGAGATGTTCGCCATCAGTAGACGGGAGCGCGGAAAGTGCCCTCATGCACGCTACCACCAAAGCTGTTCGCAATGCATTGTCCTCCGCCGTCAGGTTGGTGGTGGATCCGGTTGGCTGAGGCTGTTGCCGGTGCGCCCGGTCATGCGCCTCCGCCGCTTGCCGGCGCGGGCTGGCAGTTCGGGCACAGGAACATCGGGCGGGAATGGGCGCTGCCGCGCCGGATCGGCATGCCGCAGCGCGCGCAGGGCTGGCCCTCGCGCTTGAATGCATGGAAGCGGAAGCGTTCGCCCTCGTGCGCGACGAGGTCTGGCCGCATCCCGGGCGCGAGCTCGATGCCGCGGGTGGAATAGCTCAGGCGCGGAATCGAGAGCAGCGCCTGCGCCAGCCGCTCACGCCGCGCGGGGAGCAGATCGCCGGGGCGCACGGCGGGATGCAGGCCCGCTTCCCACAGCACCTCGGCGCGCAGGTAGTTGCCCAGCCCGGCAAGGAAGCTCTGGTCGAGCAGCAGCCCGCCCAAGGCGCGGCGGCGGAACGCGGGGGAGTCCAGGCGCGTCGCCACTTCGGCGACGGTGAGCGCGGGATCGAGCACGTCCGGCCCCAGGCTCTGCAAAAAAGGGTGCGCTTCGACCTCGTCGCTGCGCCACATTTCGATGTCCGAGGCCGAGTAGAGCAGGATCGCGGCGCGCGCGGTTTCCAGCGCCACCCGCAGGCTGCGCGCGGTATCGGGGCGCTCGCCGGGTGCCGCCACCTTCCATACGCCGTAGAGCTGGTTGTGGGTGTAGAGCGTCCAGCCCGAATCGAACGCGGTCAGCAGGGCTTTGCCGCGCGGCGTGATGGAGGCGATGCGACCACCCGGCAGCTCGCGCTCGAAGCGCTTGAGCTGCGGGAAGGCGAACTCCGCGCGGCGCAGTTCCTGGCCCGCGACGGCGGCGGCCAGGCGATCGGCGGCGCGGCGGATTTCGGGGCCTTCGGGCATGGCATCTGGCGCAGGCGGTGGGCGTGACCCTGACACGGGGGGAGGGCGCTGTCCATCCGCCGCGCGGCGACGGTGCTACCGTAGGGAGATGGCAAAGTTTGCCGCGCTGTCGGCCAGGAGCAATCCATGAACGTCGTGCCCGCGTCATCCCTGCCGCTGCGCGATCCCGACCTGCTGCGCCAGCGCGCACTGGTCGGCGGACGCTGGATTCAGGCCGACGGCGACCAGGCCTGCGAAGTGCGCAATCCGGCCACGGGGGCGCTGCTGGCGACGGTGCCGGACATGGGCGCGGCCGAAACGCGCCGCGCGATCGAGGCCGCGCAGGCCGCGTTTCCGGCCTGGGCGGCGCGCACCGCCGGCGAGCGCGCGCAGGTGCTGCGGCGATTGTTCGATCTGATGATGGCGCATCAGGACGACCTTGCCGTGCTGATGACCGCCGAGCAGGGCAAGCCGCTGGCGGAGGCGCGCGGCGAGGTGGCCTATGCGGCGAGCTTCATCGAGTGGTTCGGCGAGGAGGCGCGCCGTCTCTACGGGGATGTCATTCCCGGCCACGCGGCGGGCAAGCGCCTGCTGGTGCTGCGTCAGCCCGTTGGCGTGGTGGCGGCGATCACGCCGTGGAACTTTCCTTCCGCGATGCTTGCGCGCAAGCTCGGTCCGGCGCTGGCCGCCGGCTGCACGGTGGTCTGCAAGCCGGCGCTGGAGACGCCGTTCTCGGCGCTCGCCCTCGGCGTGCTGGCCGAGCGCGCCGGCCTGCCGCCGGGCGTTCTCAACATCGTCACCGGCCGCGATGCCGCCGCCATCGGCATCGAGCTGACGACCCATCCGGCGGTGCGCAAGCTGAGCTTCACCGGATCGACCGCGGTCGGCCGGCGGCTGATGGCGCAGTGCGCGGACGGCCTCAAGCGGGTTTCGCTGGAGCTGGGCGGCAACGCGCCCTTCATCGTGTTCGAGGACGCCGATCTGGATGCCGCCGTGGCAGGGGCGATCGCCAGCAAGTACCGCAACTCGGGCCAGACCTGCGTCTGCGCCAACCGGATTTTCGTGCACGAGTCGGTGTACGAGTCCTTCGCCCTGAAGCTGGTCGACGCCGTGCGCGCGCTGCGCGTGGGCGACGGGCTGGCCGGGCCGACGGATCAGGGACCGCTGATCAGCGCTGCCGCGCTCGCCAAGGTGGAGGCGCACGTCGCCGATGCGCTCGCGCGCGGCGCGCGCCTGGCGCTCGGCGGCGCGCGCCACGCCCTGGGCGGAACCTTCTACCAGCCGACCGTCCTGCTCGACGTGACGCCGGCCATGCGCATCGCGCACGAGGAAACCTTCGGACCGGTGGCACCGCTGTTCCGGTTCCGCGACGAGCGCGAGGCCATCGCGTTGGCCAACGACGATCAGGCCGGTCTGGCAGGCTACTTCTACACCCGCGACCTGGCGCGGGCCTTCCGCGTGGCGGAGGCGCTGGAATGCGGCATCGTCGGCGTCAACACCGGCCTGATTTCCACCGCCGTGGCACCGTTCGGCGGCATCAAGCAGTCGGGCATGGGGCGCGAGGGCTCGAAGTACGGCCTCGATGATTACACCCAGATCAAATACCTGTGTCTGGATGTCGGCGGGAGCGCGTGAGCGCGCCGTGGCGTTTCCCGGCGGCCGTCACTACCCTGCGCCGATGAGCACGACGATTCCTTCCGATGCCGATCTGCTGGCGCAGGCGCGCGCGCTGGGCGCAGCGGCGCTGGTGGCGCGCCAGTCCATGGTGACGGCGGAAAGCTGCAGCGGTGGCTGGATCGCCAAGATCCTGACCGACGTGGCCGGCAGCTCCGAGTGGTTCGAGGCGGGCATGGTGGCCTACAGCTACGAGGCCAAGCAGGGGCTTTTGGGGGTGCGGCCGGAGACGCTGATGCGCCACGGCGCGGTGAGCGAGGAAACCGCGCTGGAAATGGTGTCCGGCGCGCTGATCCATTCCGGTGCGACGCTCGCGGTGGCGGTGACCGGCATTGCCGGGCCGGGCGGCGGCACGCCCGGGAAACCGGTCGGCACGGTCTGGATCGCCTGGAAGCGGCGCGGTGGCTATCCGCGCGCCCGGCGCTTCCATTTCGATGGCGACCGGGAGGCGGTACGACGCCAGACCGTGGCGGCCGCGCTGGACGGTCTGGCCGAACTGCTGGCCTGAGAACGGCCGGAATGGCTCCGCCGGGCAGCAGGTCCGATGGCAGGCGCGCCGTGGCAGCGGGACGACCGAGCCGTCGCTGATCCAGGTCATTGCGGGCGCACGGGCGAGGGACCAGAATTCGCGAATGAACAATGACACGCATTCGCAATCCTTCTCCCTGCCGGCCGTGCTGACCGCCGCGCCCCATCGCCTGCTGTTCCTCGCCGGTGCCCTCAATGTGCTGGCCGCGATGATCTGGTGGACCTGGTGGCTGTTCCACACCGTGCCGACGCCGGTGGATCAGGTGATCGGCGGCTGGCTGCACGGGTTCATCCTGCAGTACCAGATGCTGCCGAGCTTCATGTTCGGCTTCCTCATCACGGTGTTCCCGCGCTGGATGGGGCAGGCCGAACCGACCCGTCGGCACTATGTTCCGGTGGGCCTGGGCATGCTGCTCGGGCAGATCCTGTGTCTGGTCGCGGCTTTTTCCGGCAGCTCCCACGCCCTGCACCTGGGCGTCGTGGCCACGATCCTGGGCTGGGGCTACGGACTGGTCGTGCTGGGCCGGGTGCTGGTGGCCAACCGCTTCAAGACCTGGCATGCGGTGAGCTGCTACAGCGCGCTGCTGCTGGGCTTTGTCGCGCTGTGGGGATTTGCCGTTTACCTGCACACCTTCAACTGGCAGATCGGTCAGGCGGCCATAAGGCTGGGCGCGTTCGGCCTGCTCCTGCCGATCTATGCGACGGTCGCGCACCGCATGTTCCCGTTTTTCGCCGGCAACGTGGTGCCCGGCTACCGCGCCTGGCGGCCGATGTGGCTGCTGGCGGCGCAGTGGCCGCTGTGGCTCGGCCATGCGCTGCTGGAGATTTTCAGCCTGCCGCAGTGGTTGTGGCTGGTGGACGCGCCGCTACTGGCGCTGGCGCTGCTGTGCCTGTGGAAGTGGTGGCCGCGTGGCAGGGCACCGGGCATCCTGCGGGTGCTGTTCCTGGGCTACGCCTGGCTGCCGGTGGCGCTTGCGCTGTATCTGGCGCAGAGCCTGTGGCTGCAGTTCGACGGTGCCCTGATCCTCGGCAAGGCCCCGCTGCACGCGCTCACCATCGGGGTGTTCGGCAGCCTGCTGGTGGCGATGGTCACGCGCGTTTCTCAGGGCCATTCGGGCCGCCCGCTGGTGCTGGTGCCGGTGGCGATGTTCGCCTTCGTCTGCATCCAGCTCGTGGCCCTGACGCGGGTGCTCGCGGAGCTCCTGCCCACGCCCTGGGACGGGTTCCGCGTGGCCGCGGTCGGCTGGCTGGTGGCCTTCGCGCCCTGGGTGCTGCGCTATGGCTGGATCTACCTGCGGCCGCGCGCCGACGGCCGGCCCGGTTAAAATGATCGGCTTCCCGTCGGACGCGGATCTTTCCACGCAATGATCGAGTACTACCCACAGATCAAGGCGGCCCACGTCGGCTTCGTGCTGGCCAGCGGCGGGCTGTTCGCGCTGCGCGGCGTGCTCGTGCAGCTGGGCCAGCGCTGGGCCATGTCGGCCCCGGTGCGCTACCTGAGCTACACCGTCGACACCGCGCTGCTGACTTCGGCGCTGATGCTGCTGGCGGTGCTGCACCTCAACCCCTTCACCACGCCCTGGCTGGCGGTGAAGCTGGCGATGCTGCTGGTCTATGTCGTGCTGGGCACGCTGGCGCTGCGCCGCGCCAGGGGACGGCGCGCGAAGTTCGCTTTCTACCTTGCGGCGCTGGCGGCGTTCGGATTCATGTACAGCGTGGCGCGCGCGCACCATCCGCTGGGATTCATGCTCGGCTGGTTCGGCTGATCAGCCGCGCAGCACCGGCTGTGCCAGCGCCTCGAGGCGCGGCAGGTCGAGCAGTTCGACCTCGCGCCGGTTGACCTTGACCAGGCCATCCTCCTGGAAGCGGCGCATCACCCGCGACACCGTTTCCGCCGCCAGGCGCAGATAGTTGGCGATATCGGTGCGCGACATCGCCAGGGTGAAGCGGTGGGCCGAATAGCCGCGCGCCGAGTAGTGGTGCGAGAAGCCCAGCAGGAACGCTGCCATGCGCTCGTCGGCGCTGAAATCTCCCGCCAGCAGTGCCGCCTTCTTGATGTCCTGACTGAGCAGGCGGAAGAGCTGCGCCTGCAGGGCGCTGGTACGCGCCGCGAGCGCGGATATCGAGGGAAAGGAGAAGCGGCAGAGCATCACGGTGTCGAGCGCCACCACGTTGCAGGGGAAGCGCGCATCGTGGATGGCGTTGAAGCCGATCACCTCGCCCGGCAGGAAGAATCCAAGGACCTGTTCGCGCCCGGCGGCGTCCACGGTGAAGGCCTTGACCGTGCCGGTGCGCACCGCAGCGATGGCATTGAAGGTTTCACCCTCGCGAAACAGGTATTCGCCGGCCTCGAACGGGCCGATGTGTTCCACCAGGCACTCCAGCTCGTGCAGCGCGGCCTTGTCGTAGCCCTGGTCGCGGCAGGCGCTGGAAAACGCGCAGGTGCTGCAGAACTGGAAGTCGTCCGCGTCATCGGCGGGGAACAGGCAAGGGACGGCGCGCAGCGGCATGATGTCTTTCGGCAGCGACATTTCAGTTCGCCTTTTTAGCACAGACGCGGGCCGAAGTCCGGCGAGACGGTCGCGTTCCCGCTGGTGCTGCCGTGCGCGGCGCGGCGCGTGTCGGGAATCCATCGCATCCCGCTACAATCGCGACTCGTGGGGTTCATGGGCCACACCGCCAGACGGTGGGCCGCGTGCCAGGACAGGGAGCGCAGGGCGTTGGATTTTCCGGGTTACAGCGTCATCTGCGAGATCGGGCGCGGCGGCATGGCGACGGTCTACCGGGCGCGCCAGGTGATGCTCGACCGCGAGGTCGCGCTGAAGGTGCTCAATCCCGCGCTGGCGGCCGAGCCGGTGAATGCGCAGCGCTTCCTGCAGGAGGCCCGCATGCTGGCCTCGCTGGAGCATCCGCACGTGGTGCCGGTCTACGAAGTCGGTGTGACGCCGGAAGGCAGCCACTATTTTTCGATGCAGCTGTTGGAGAACGGCGATTTCGCCGCGCGCCTGGAGCGCGGCATCGACCAGGCCGAACTGGTGCGGGTGCTCGCGGCGGTGGCCGATGCGCTGGGCTATGCCCACGCGCGCGGCTACGTGCACCGCGACGTGACGCCGGCCAACATCCTGTTCGACGCCGAGGACAACCCGCGGCTCACCGATTTCGGCATCGCGCGGGCCATGTCGGTGTCATCGCGCATCACCGCTTCGGGCCTGTCGGTGGGAACCAGCCACTACATGAGTCCGGAACAGGCGCGCGGTGCCGAGGTCGATCCGCGTTCGGACATCTACAGCCTGGGCGTGGTGTGCTACGAGGCGTTGACCGGCAAGCCGCCGTTCGAAGGCAGCGACGCCTTCGCGGTGGCCTACGCGCACGTGCACGAGCAGGTGCCTCCGCTGCCGGCCCGGTATCTGGTCTGGCAGCCGCTGGTCGACCACTGCCTGGCGAAGAACCCCGATGAGCGCTTCCAGGACTGCACCCAGTTCATCGACATGCTGCGCCGGATTGCGCCCTCGCTTCGCGCCACCAGCGGGGCGCGGCGGGCGCAGGCGAGCGGTGAGCATCCGGTGCCGGCGGATTTTTCCGACGACGCCGTGATCGCGGAACCCTCGTGGCGGCAACCGGGTCTGCTGCAGGCCGATGCGCACGCCGAGGCGAGCGCGCCCGGCCGGCCGCGCTGGGTCGGGCCGTTCGTCGCGCTTGTCGGGCTGGTCGGCATCCTGGCGCTCTTCGCCTGGCGGCCGTGGAGCACCGTCGCGCCGGAGACGGCGATGCCCGGACCGGAACCGGCGCTGGTGCAGGAGGCCGGGCTGGACGCCGGCGATGACGGCCTGAGCGCCGAGGAAGCCGCCGAGCTTGCGGTGTTGGCGTCCTCGCAGGGCGTGGAAGACCCGATACGTGCCCTGCTGCTGCAGGCGCGCCGCGACTTCGCCGCGCGCCGCTACACCTCGCCGCCGGGCAACAATGCGCTGCAACGCTATCGCCAGGTGCAGGCGCAGGAGCCGGGCAACCGCGAGGCGCGCGCCGGCATCGAACGCATCGCGCAGCGCTACCTGGCGCTGGCCGACGAGCAGGCCGGTGATGAGGATCCCTCGCTCTGGCTGGGCTACCTGCAGCGTGCCGGCGAGTTGGCGGTGGAGTTCGGGGTGGAGGACGTGGCGACAGGCGTGGCGGAACGGCGCGAGGCGTGGCTGGATCGCACCCTCAAGGAGGGCGAGGTCGCGATTGCCGCCTGGGACCGCGAGCGCGCCGTGCTGGTTTTCGAGCGCGGCCTGGCGCTTGCGCCCGACTCGTCGGCCCTGCAGCAAGGGCTGGCGCGTGCGCGCCGGATCGGTCGTGACGGCTTTGCCTTCCGCGACACCGTGGACGGGCGGGCCGGGCCGGAGATGCTTGTGGTCGGATCCCTGGCCTACGGCCGCAGCCCGGTCACCCTGGGCGAGTTCCGTCACTACTGGGAGCGCGTGGGCCAAGGCCGCTTTGGCAGCCTTCCGGCTAACTGCCGCGACCGCGAATCGCTGTTCCGCGGCTCACGCAAGCGCACCTTCCTCGATCCGGGCTTCACCCAGGACGACTCGCATCCGGTGGTGTGCGTCACCGCGGCGATGGCCGATGACTATGCGCGCTGGCTGTCGCAGATGAGCGCGCGGGCCTACCGCGTGCCGTCCAGCGCGGAGCTGGCGGCGGTGGGCGTGGGCAGCGCCGATGATTGCACCGCCAACGGGCGCGATGCCGCCTATCGCGCGATCCACGGCGGCAGGGATGCGCTAGGCTGTGACGATGGCCATGCGGAAACGTCGCCGGTGATGGCTTTCGCGCCGGCGGCCAACGGCTTGCGCGATACCCGCGGCAACGTGCGCGAATGGACTTCCGACTGCGTGGGCGGTGCCTGCCGCGAGCGCCTGGTGTCAGGCGGCAGCTGGGCGTCGTCGGTGTCGGATGGAACGACGCGCGCCTTTCCGGCGGACACCGGATTCAATACCATCGGCTTTCGCGTGGTGCGTGAAATTCCGTGATCAAGGTGAGGGGCGAATGAAACTTTTCTTTCCGGGTGGCGAGCATCCGCAGGTTCTGGTCGGGCAGGGTTCCCAACTGGTGGGAAGTGATCCCGAGGCGTCGGTGGTCCTTGCCGCCCCCGATATCGTCGTCCGGCACGCCGAGCTGACGCGCGACGGCGACGTGCTCCACGTGCACGCCCTGGACGGGATCGTCGCACTCAATGGCCAGACCCTGGCGGCCGGTGCCACTGCGGCGCTGAAGGCCGGTGACCTGATCGGCTTCGGCACGGTCCAGGCGCGTCTTGTCGCGATCGAGAAGGCGGGCGCTGCGCCTGCCCCGTCGCGGCCGGCAGCGGTGGATGAGACGGGAGCCACGCGCGTGCGCATGGCGGTGCCGCGTTTCGTCCTGCGCGGCGTGTCCGGGGCCGCATTCGGGAAGGTGTACCCGGTATTGACCCTGCAGACCATCGGACGCCAGTCCGACTGCGACATCGCCATCGCGAGCGAGGAAATTTCGCGTCGGCACGCGCAGGTGAAGCCGACGCCGGCGGGCCTGATGGTGGAAGACCTGGGTTCGTCCAACGGCACCTTCATCAACGGCCAGCGCGTGCAGCAGGGCCTCTTGAAGCCGGGCGAGGAGCTGCGGCTGGACAACATCCGCTTCCTGCTGGTGGCACCGGGTGCCGAGATTCCTGCGACTTCCACCCTGGCCAAGGGCCATGAGCCCGAGGAGGCGAAGGGCGGCTCCGGCGCAGGCTGGATCGCGGTCGCGCTGGTGGCGCTTGCCGCCGCGGCTGCCGCGGCCTACTACCTGTTCCTGCGCTGATCGCCGGCACGGGACGTCGCGCCGCCCCGATGCGCGGAATCCGATACGCCGGCAGCGCCGGCGTATCGGCGTGCGGCCTCAATAGGCTTCGTTGTGTACCGACTGCACCGCGCGCCCGGAAGGGTCGATCACGTTCTTCAGCGAGGCGTCCCACTCCAGCGCCGCCGCCGTGGAACAGGCCACCGACGGCCCGCCCGGCACGGTTTCCGCCGCCCAGGGCTGGGGGAAGTGCTTCTCGAACAGGGTGCGGTAAAAATAGGCTTCCCTGGTGAGCGGTGTGTTGCAGGGGAAGCGGAAGCGCGCGTTCGCCAGGTCCGCCTCGCCCACCTGCTGCTCGGCATGGGCCTTGAGCGAGTCGATCCAGGAATAGCCCACGCCGTCGGAGAACTGTTCCTTCTGCCGCCACAGCACGCTGTCCGGCAGGTAGCCGGCGAAGGCTTCGCGCAGGAACTGCTTTTCCATGCGGCCGCGCGCCTTGCCCGAGAGCTTCACCTCCGGATCCAGGCTCATCGCCACGTCGATGAAGCCGCGGTCGAGGAAGGGCACGCGCGCTTCCACGCCCCAGGCCGCCATCGCCTTGTTGGCGCGCAGGCAGTCGAAGAGGTGCAGGGCATCGAGCTTGCGCACGGTTTCCTCGTGCAGGGCCCGGGCATTGGGTGCCTTGTGGAAGTAGAGGTAGCCGCCGAAGATTTCGTCCGAACCTTCGCCCGAAAGCACCATCTTGATGCCCATGGCGCGGATGCGGCGCGCCATCAGGTACATCGGCGTGGAGGCCCGGATCGTGGTGACGTCGTAGGTTTCCAGGTGGTAGACCACGTCCGAGAGCGCGTCGATGCCCTCCTGCACGGTGAAGTGCAGTTCGTGGTGCACGGTGCCGATGTGCGCGGCCACGTCGCGCGCATGGCGCAGGTCGGGCGATTCACGCAGACCGATGGCGAAAGTGTGCAGCTGCGGCCACCATGCCTCGGTGCGGCCGTCCTCGTCCACGCGCCGGGCGGCGTACTTCTTGGCGATCGCGGCGACCAGGGAGGAGTCCAGGCCGCCGGACAGCAGCACGCCGTAGGGCACATCGCTCATCATGTGGCTGCGCACCGCCGATTCGAGCGCGTGGCGCAGCTTGCCGCGGTCGGATTCGGCACCGGCCACGGCGGCGTAGTCGCGCCAGCGCGGCGCGTAGTAGCGCACCGGTTCGGCGTCACCGCTGCGCCAGAAGTGGCCGGGCGGAAACTCCCTGGCCTCGCGGCAGATCCCGGCCAGCGCCTTGAGCTCGGAGGCCACGTGCAGGTTGCCGTGGACATCGTGCCCGTAATAGAGCGGAATGATGCCGATGGGATCGCGCGCCACCAGCCAGGTGCCGCGCCCGGCATCCCAGAGCACGAAGGCGAACATGCCTTCCAGCCGGTTCAGCCAGTTCGACACCGAATCGGCATCGCTGCCGGCCAGATACAGCGGCAGGATCACTTCGCAGTCCGAATGGGTCTGGAAAGCGTAGCCGGCCTCGTGCTGCTGGCGCAGCGCGCGGTGGTTGTAGATCTCCCCGTTCACCGCCAGCACCAGCGAGCCGTCCGGGCTGCGCAGCGGCTGCGCCCCTGAATCCACCCCGACGATGGCCAGGCGCTCGTGCACCAGGATGGCGCGCGCATCGTCATAGATGCCCGACCAGTCCGGTCCGCGGTGGCGCATCGTGCGCGACTGCTCCAGCGCCTGCGCGCGCAGGGCGACGGGATCGGACTTGAGGTCGAGGATGCCGAGGATCGAGCACATGGGCCGTGGCCGTGCGGGAGAGGAGGCCCGATCCTATCAGTCGCCGCGACGATTGTGCAGTGCCGCAATCACCGGGCGGTTGTGCCGTTGCAGCGCGCCCGGACAGCGTGCCAGCCGGTCGAGGCGGACAGGTCGGGATCCATCACGCTCAAACACGACGGGCAGCCCCTGGCTGCCCGTCGCTGTGATGGTGCAACGATGTGCCGCGAACTCATTTTTCCTGATGGTAGATGGGTCCCGGCGGGGGTGTGGGGGAGTAAATCGACTCGATGCTGTCGACATGCCAGCCCAGAACGCCATCCCTCACGCTGTAGCTGTACTTGATGGTGTAACGCCATTGCCCGAGCTGGAACACGTTCGTGATCTTGTCGCCCTGTGTGGCCTGGTGCGTGGGCGGGTGCGGATCCGGGTTTTCAGGCTCACCGGAGTCGGACGTGGTGTTTCCCGGTTCGGTTGCCGCCATTTCTTCATTCAGAGAGGCGTCTCGGTGCCACGAATAGGAGCGCAGAGTCCAGACGGCATCACCTGCGTGGGCATCGAAGGTTATTGAAAGCGTGCCGCCGGGTGCCGGGGCGTGGATCGTCCGCTCCGTCGAGGATCGGCGGAGGGCGGGAAGCGCCTGCTCGCCCGAGCGCGCCGCCATGCTGTTCCAGGCGATGGCTCCAAGCTCATCGGCGGGCGGCACCTGGATCTGGGCGTGGGCGATGATCGGCAGCGCCAGGAGCAAGGCAAGTGCAGCGACATGAAATCGTTTCATCAAAGAACTCCTCAGGCGGTAATCGGGCATTCGCCGATTGTTCGCGTTGACCCCTGTGGCAGGGATCATTACTCCCCCCTCCACGTCAAATGTCAACCGAACAGGTCGCGCTCGGCGCACAGCCGCACCGGGGCGAAGCTGCGGCGGTGGGCGGGGCAGGGGCCGTGTTCGCGCAGGGCGGCGAGGTGCTCGGCGGTGCCGTAGCCCTTGTGGCGGGCGAAGCCGTACTGCGGGAAGCGCGCGTCCAGTGCCAGAAGCAGGCGGTCGCGGGTGACCTTGGCCAGGATCGATGCGGCACCGATGGCGGCATCGCGCGCGTCGCCGCCGACCCAGGCCTCGGCGGGACAGGGCAGGTCGGGCGGCAGGCGGTTGCCGTCGATGCGCGCCAAGGCCGCCGGAATCGGCAGGCCGCACAGGCTTTCGCGCATGCCGGCCATCGTGGCCTGGAAGATGTTGATCGCATCGATGCGTTCGACGTCGATGACCTGGACGCAGAAGGCCAGCGCGCGTTCCTGGATCAGGTCGAACAGGGCGTCGCGGCGCTTTGCGCTCAGCGCCTTGGAGTCGCCCAGGCCGGGGATTTCCCGCGCGGGATTCAGGATCACCGCGGCCACCACCAGCGGGCCTGCAAGCGGGCCGCGGCCGGCCTCGTCCACGCCGGCGACATGCGGTTCATCGGATGGGGAGGCGCTGGAGGATCGTGGCATCATTCGACCCTCACCCCGGCCCTTTCCCGAGGGGAGAGGGAGAAAGACCGGGCAGATCCGCAACCGCCGCCGCGGCCGCGTCCGAGGCATCGCGGCGCAGTTCGGCGTGGATGTGCGCAAATCGTGGCTCCAGCGCGGCGATGCGCTGAGGCTGGGCGAACCAGTCGGTCACCGCGGCGGCGATTTTTTCCGGGGTGCAGTCGGCCTGCATCAGTTCAGGCACCACGGTCTCGCCGGCGAGCGCGTTGGGCAGGCTGTAGCGATCGGTCTTGAGCAGGCCCAGGCCCTTGACGATGGCGTAGGTCAGCCCGGCGATGCGATAGGCCACCACCATCGGACGCTTGGCGAGCAGGGCTTCGAGCGTGGCCGTGCCGGAAGCCAGCAGCACCACGTCGGAGGCGACCATGATCTCGCCGGCGCGCCCGTCGACGAGGTGCACCGTCGGCAGCGCCGTCCGCTGCGCCAGCATCGCCTCGATCTGTGTGCGGCAGGCGGCGTTGGCGGCGGGAATCACCGTGACCAGGCCGGGCACGCTCCCGGCAATGCGCGACAGGGCATCGAGGAAGACCGGCAGGAGGCGCTCGATCTCGCTCCTGCGGCTGCCGGGCAGCGCGGCGAGTACCGGCGCATCCGCCGCCAGGCCGAGCCCGGCGCGCGCGCCGGCGCGGTCCGGCTCCAGCGCCATCGCATCGGCCATCGGGTGGCCGACGAAGCGCGCATCGACGCCGTGGCGCGCGTAGATCGGCGGTTCCATCGGGAACAGGCACAGCACCCGATCCGCGCTGCGCCCGATCTTCGCCGCGCGTCCCGCGCGCCAGGCCCAGACCGACGGGCTGACGTAGTGAACCGTGCGAAAACCACGATCCTTCATCCAGCGCTCGACGCCGAGGTTGAAGTCGGGCGCATCGATGCCGATGAAGACATCGGGCTTCCACGCCAGCAGGCGGCGGCGGAAATTCCGGCGCAGGCGCAGCAGGCGCGGCAGGTGCGCCAGCACCTCGGCCAGCCCCATGACCGCCAGTTCCGAGCAGTCGTGCCAGGCCTTGAAGCCTGTGGCGCGCATCTTCGGCCCGCCGATGCCGGCAAACTGCGCATCGGGAAAACGCTCGCGCAGTCGCGCGATCAGCCCCGCGCCCAGCAGGTCACCCGAAGCTTCACCCGCGCACAGCGCGATCCGAAGCCGGTTCGCGCGATTCCCGATTCCCGATTCCCGATTCCCGCCCATCAACGCAACAGCGGACGCTCCGCGCCCTCGACGAAGCTCAGCATGGCGCGCACGTCTTCGCTCGAACCGGCCATTTCCGCAAGCGCGCCCTTGGCCTCGTCCAGTTTCGCTTCGCCCAGGTAGAGCGCGCGGTAGGCGCGCTTGATCGCGGCGATGCGCTCGGCGTCGAAGCCGCGGCGCTTGAGGCCTTCTGCATTGATGCCGCGCGGACGGGCGTACTTCTCCTGCGCCACCATCAGGAAGGGCGGCACGTCGCCGTTGACGAAGGCGCCCATGCCGATGAAGGCGTGGGCGCCGATGCGACAGAACTGGTGTACCCCGGTGAAGCCGGAGAGGATCACGAAGTCGCCGATGGTCACATGGCCGGCGAGCGTGGCGTTGTTGGAGAACACGCAGTCGCTGCCGATGCGGCAGTCGTGCGCGATGTGGCAGTAGGCCAGTATCCAGTTGCGGTTCCCGATGCGGGTGATGCCGCCGCCCTCGCCGGTGCCGCGGTTGATGGTGACGAACTCGCGCACCACGTTGCCGTCGCCGATCTCCAGTTCGACCCGCTCGCCGCGGTACTTCTTGTCCTGCGGCTCGCCGCCGATCGCGGCGTGGCCGTGGAAGACATTGGTGCGGCCGATGCGGGTGGGCCCCTGTACGGTGCAGTGCGGCCCGATCCGGGTTCCTTCGCCGATGCTCACTTCCGCCCCGATCACGCAGAACGGGCCGATCTCGACGCCCGCGCCCAGCGTGGCTGCGGAATCGACCAGCGCCGTCGGATGGATGCGCGCATCGGCCATGCTCACTTGTCCCGTTCGGCGCAGAGGATTTCCGCGCAGGCTACTTCGGTGCCGTCCACCAGCGCGCGGCATTCGTACAGGCCCATACGGCGCAGCATGCGCTTCTGTTCCACATCCAGCACCAGCTGGTCGCCGGGGCCGACCATGCGCGTGAAGCGCGCCTTGTCGACCTTGACCAGGTACGAGGGTGCCGGCTCCTTGCCGCTGTCGGGATCTTCCGAGAGCCGCGTGAGCAGGCCGCAGGCCTGCGCCATGGCTTCCACGATCAGGACCCCGGGCATCACCGGATGGCCGGGAAAGTGGCCCTGGAAGAAGGGCTCGTTGATCGAGACGTTCTTGATCGCGGTCAGGCGCTGATGCGGAACCAGCGCCACCACGCGATCCACCAGCAGGAACGGGAAGCGGTGCGGCAGCAGGGCCTGGATGCGGGTCACATCAACGGGAAGCGCCACGGCGGCGGAAGATTTTGTCATCGGCTGAATACTCCTGTGCGACATCAGGCGCGCCTGAGGCGAGCGGCGCGGCATGATCGCATGGCGGTTTCGCGGCTGAAACCCTGGCAAGTTCCGGGATCAGCCCGCGGGCGTCCTGTCCAGCCGGTTCAGCCGCGCCAGGGTGCGGGTCCAGGCCCGCGCGTCGCGCGCGGGGACGGCGGATCCGTACACGCCTGGCGCGGTGATGGAGCGGGTGACGAAGCTCATCGCCTGCACGGTCACCCGGTCGGCGATCTCGATATGGCCGGCGATGCCGGCGGCACCGCCGATCAGGCAGTAGCGGCCGATGCGGGATGAGCCCGCCACCGCGACGCAGCCCGCCATCGCAGTGTGTGCACCGATGATGACGTTGTGGGCGATCTGGATCTGGTTGTCCAGACGCACGTCTTCCTCCAGCACGGTGTCCTCGAGCGCGCCGCGGTCGATGGTGGTGTTGGCACCGATCTCGCAGTCGTCGCCGATGCGCACACCGCCCAGCTGCGGCACCTTGATCCAGCGGCCCTCGTGCATCGCCAGTCCGAAGCCGTCGGCCCCCAGCACCGCGCCGGGGTGGATGCGGACCCGTGCGCCGAGGCGCACGCGCGTGACCAGGGTGACGCGCGCCACCAGTTCACACTCTTCACCGACCACGCAATCCGCGCCGATCGCGCAGCCCGGCCCGATGCGGGCACCGCGCAGCACGCGGCTGCGCGCGCCGACGCTTGCGTGTGCGCCAACGTGTGCGTCCGGATCGATTACCGCATCGGGCGCTATGACGGCGCTCGGGTGGACCCCGGGCGCGAATGGTTCGCGTGGCTCGAACAGCGCCGCGATGCGGGCGAAGCTGGCGTAGGGATCGCGCACCACCAGCGCATCGCCCGCCCAGCCGGCGGCCGCGTCCGCGCGCAGCACCAGCGCGCCAGCTCGCGTGGCGGCCAGCTCGCGGCGGTAGCGCGGATTGGCCAGGAATCCGAGCTGGTTCGCATTGGCGGACGCCAGGGTGGCGACGCCGGTGATCGCGCGCGACGCATCGCCGCGCAGCTCCAGCCCGAAGCGCTGCGCCAGCTCGCCCAGGGTGAAGGTCGGCGTGTCCAAGTCAGCGGGTTCCGTCCTGCTGCTGGCGCCGCAGCAGGGCCAAGACGTCATCGGTCACGTCGATGCGCCCGCTGACGTAGGCCACCGGGCTGGTCACGATCAGGTCGTAGCCCTGCGCGCGCCCGTGCTCGGCGATGGCGTCGTTGATCAGCGGCCAGGCGCGCTCGGTTTCTTCGTCCACCCTGGCATTGAGCTCGTCGCGCAGGCGCTCGCGGGTGCGCTCGATCGAGCGGCGCAGCGCGTCGGCCTGACGCTTCAGTCCGTCGCGGTCTTCCGGCGCGGCTGCGCTGCCGGCGCGCAGCTCCAGCTCGGCGAGCCGGGCTTCGTCCACGCGCAGCTCGGCGTCGCGCGCATCGAACTCCTTCTGCATCTTGCCGCGCGCCGCGATGATCTGCGGTGCGCTGACGAGCAGCCGCTGCATGTCCACATAGCCGATCCGGACCGACTGGGCCAGTGACGGATGCGTGCTCAGGCCCAGGAGGCACGCCAGCAGCACCGCCAAAATGCGTCCCATCCGCGGTGGCGGCAGGCGGTTGGAGGCGGGCGGCAGCATGGGCGCAACTCCGTCCGGTCCGTGCTCAGAACTGGGATCCGAAGGAGAACTGCAGCCGCTCGGTACGGTCATCCCGGTCGGACATGAACGGATAGGAGAAGTTCAGCACGATCGGCCCGACCGGAGCCTGCCACTGCAGGGACACGCCGGCCGATCCGCGGAATTCGCGGAACTCGAAGTCGTTGGCGCTGCGATAGACGTTGCCGAAGTCGATGAAGGCGGACAGGCGCGTCTTGTCGGTGTCGAACAGGGTCGGGAAGATGGCTTCGAACGAGCCGGTGGTCTTGAGCGCGCCGCCCAGCGGCTGGCGCCAGTTGCTCAGCTCCGCGGTGGCCCATGGCCCCAGGGTGTTGTCTTCGAAGCCGCGGATCGAGCGCACGCCGCCGGCGTAGAAGTTTTCGAAGAACGGCAGGCCGTCGGCGACCACTTCGCGCGCCACGGTGCCGTCTTCGTTGTAGATCACCCGCTCCACGCGATCGCCGTAGGAATCGCCGTAGCCGATCTCCGCGCTGGTCAGGAGCACCAGGGCGCGATGCACCGGCCAGTAGCGGGCGAACTGGTAGTTGAACTTGTAGTATTCGACGGTGGAGCCGGGCAGGGTCAGCTCGGCTGCCGCGCGCTGGTAGGTGCCGCGGGTCGGATTCCAGTAGGCGTTGCGCGAATCGCGCGCCCAGGAAAGCTCGGTGCGCCAGGCGTGGAAGGTGCGCTGGCCGAGGGCGTCGATGTAGTCCACGATCGGCTGCGCGGTGTAACCCTCGACCGGCCGGATGGTGTTGTAGTCGATGCCGAAGCTCAGGCCCACGGAGTCGGTTTCGGACAGCGGCAGGCCGAAAATGGCGCGCGCCGAGCCGCGATCGGCGTAGTAGGTCGCGATGTTGAAGTTGGACTGGTCCAGTTCGTAGTAGGTCAGGTTGTATCCGACGGAGACGCCCTCGCGGGTGTAGTAGGGGTCGAAGTAGTTGACGTCGTAGCGCTTGGAGTAGGCGTTGTTCTGGATCGCCACGCCGATGCGGTTGCCGGTTCCGAGGAAGTTGTTCTGGCTGACCGAGAGCGAGGTGATGAGGCCGGCGAGCTGTGAATAGCCCAGGCCCACCATGAAGCTGCCCGAGGTGGTCTCGGTCACCTTGAACACCACGTCGACCTGGTCGTCGGTACCCGGCACCGCGGGCGTCTCGATCTCCACTTCGCTGAAGAAGCCCAGCCGGTTGAGGCGGATCTTGGAGCGGTCGATCGCCGACTGCGAGTACCAGCTGCCTTCGAACTGGCGCAGTTCGCGGCGCATCACCTCGTCGCCGGTTCGGGTGTTGCCCACGAAGCGGACCTGGCGCACCTGGACGCGCTTGCCGGGCTCCACGTAGAAGTTGATCTTGACCTTGCGATTCTCGCGATCGACCTCGGGCACCGGCGTGACGTTGGCGAAGGCGTAGCCGATGTTGCCCAGCAGCGCGGTCATCGCATCGGAGGTGATTTCCAGCAGCCGCCGCGAGAAGATCGTGTCGGGGCGGACCAGCACGAGCCGCTCCATTTCCTCATGGGGAATGATCGTGTCGCCGGTGACGATGACTTCGGAAATGGTGTAGGTCTCGCCCTCGTGCACGTTCGCGCTCAGGTACATGTCGCGGCGGTCGGGGCTGATGGAAACCTGGGTCGATTCCACGTCGAAGTCCACGTAACCGCGGTCCAGGTAATACGAATTGAGCTTTTCCAGGTCGCCCGACAGCTTTTCGCGCGAGTACTGGTCGTCGCGTTTGTACCAGGACTTCCAGTTGGTGGTGTTGGACTCCCATCCCTTGCGCAGTTCGTCCTGCTCGAAGGTTTCGTTGCCGACGATGTTGATGTGCCGGATCCTGGCGGCCTTGCCTTCCTTGATGTCGATCTGCACGTCCACGCGATTGCGGTCGAGCGGGGTGACCGAGGGCTGCACCGCGACGTTGTACTTGCCGCGGTTGTTGTAGGCGCGGGTCAGCTCCTGCACCACGCGTTCGAGCTGGAGGCGGTCGAAGGTCTCGCCTTCGGCCAGGCCGATTTCCTTGAGGTTCTTGTTCAGCTCCTCGGTCTTGATGTCCTTGTTGCCGACCAGGGTGATCTTGTTGATCGCGGGACGCTCCTGCACCGTCACCACCAGGATGTCGGCCTGGCGCTCGAGGCGGATGTCGTTGAAGAAGCCGGTGCGGAACAGCGCCCGGATGGCGCGCGCGGCCGCCGCCTGGTCGACGTGGTCGCCGCGCTCGAGCGGCATGTAAGTGAAGACCGTGCCGGCGGAGATGCGCTGCAGGCCGTCGACGCGGATGTCGCTGATGGTGAACGGCTCGAACGGCTGGGCGGGCAGGCTTTGCGCGTGGATCGGCGTGGCCAGTGCCAGCGAGGCGAGCAGTGGTGCAGCGACAGCAATACGCTTCATGGGGACATCCGGGTAGAGGCGGCGCGCTGGCACCGCGTGCAGGCAACGGAACGAAGGAGACAGGGCGACCCGCAGCGGACCGGATACCGGCCGCTCGTGGGGCGGGTCATGAGGGAAGATCCTTGCACATGGTCCTCGTCGTCGTCGGTGGGCGAATGGCGGGCGGTCAGGACGACACCAGGTGCAGGATATCGTTGTAGAACGCCAGACCCATGAGCCCCACCAGCAGGACCATGCCCACGAACTGGCCGGCGATCATCGTGCGCTCGCTGACCGGGCTGCCCTTGACCATCTCGATAAGGTAATACAGGAGGTGACCGCCGTCCAAGATGGGAATCGGCAGCAGGTTCATGATGCAGAGGCTGAGGCTGAGCATGGCCAGGAAGGACAGGAACCATGCCAGGCCGAGCTGGGCCGAGGCGCTGGCGTACTGGGCGATCGAGATCGGGCCGTTGATGTTCTCCAGCGACACCGCGCCGCGCACCATGCGCCAGACGATGCCGAGCGTTGCGCCGGTCAGGCGCCAGGTCTCGTCCAGCGCCGCGCCGACGGCGTCGATCGGCCCGAAACGCAGCAGGGCGTCGTACTCCACCGCCACGCGCGGCGCCGAGATGCCCAGCAGCCAGCGCGGGGGATCGGCGCTGGCGTCATACGCGGGCTGGACTCGGGCCTCGTGGCGGGTGCCGTCGCGCTCGAACACGATGGCCAGCGGAGTGTCCTCGCGTGCCTGGGCCTGAACCGCCGCGCCGATTTCGTCCCAGCTTCGCAGGCTCCGGGTGCCGACCATGAGCAGGCGATCGTCTGCCTGCAGCCCGGCGCGCGCGGCAGCACCGTCCGCGGTGACGCCGCCGACCCGGGGCGGCAGCAGGAACTGGCGAGGAACCAGACCGATGTCCCGCAGCACCGCCGCCGGCTTGGGCGCGGGCGAGAGGTTTTCGAGATCGAGGCGAAGCTGCGCGCTGTCGCCGTTGCCGCGCATCACTTCCAGCTGGATCGGGCGCTGGTCGACGGCGGCGGTGGCCAGCGCCATCTGGACGTGGGTCCAGGTGTCCACGCGCTGTCCGTCGACGGCGAGGATGCGATCATCCGGGCGCAGCCCGGCCTGCGCCGCGACCCCCTGCGCCTGACCGACCAGCGGCAGGAAGTCGGCCTTGCCGATCACGAACATCGCCCACAGCAGGACGATGCACAGGATGAGGTTGAATATGGGACCGGCCGCGACCACGGCGATGCGCTGGTAGACGCTCTTGCGATTGAAGGCCTGTGACAGGAGGTGCTCGGGAACGTCGCCCTCGCGCTCGTCGAGCATGCGAACGTAGCCGCCGAGCGGGATCCAGCCGACCACGTATTCGGTGCCGCTGCGCGCGGTGCGACGCCAGATCGGCCGGCCGAAGCCCACCGAGAAGCGCTGCACCTTCACCCCGCAGCGTCGCGCCACCCAGTAGTGGCCGAACTCGTGGAAGGTGACGAGGATGCCGAGGCTGACGATCAGCCACCAGATCCAGCCTGCGTACTGGGACATGATCAGAATGCCTCGTCGGTGATCAGGGAAAGCGCCGTCCGGCGCGCGCGCGCGTCAATGTCCAGCAGTGCCGGAATATCCGCCGCCTCGCGTTCGTGCAGCCTGGTCAGGGTGGATTCCAGCAGCGCCGCGATGCCTAGGAAACTCAGCCGTCCCTGAAGAAAGGCTGAAACCGCCACTTCGTTGGCCGCATTGAGGATGGTGGTGGCTGCCGGACCCTCGCGCAGGGCCTCGCGCGCCAGGCGCAGGCAGGGGAAGGCCACTTCGTCCGGTGGCTGGAAGTCGAGCCGGGCCACTGCGGCGAGATCGAGGTCCGGGACGCCCGCCTCGATCCGCTCGGGCCAGGCGAGTCCGTAGGCCAGCGCGGTGCGCATGTCCGGATTGCCGAGCTGGGCCAGGGTCGATCCGTCGGTGTACTGCACCAGCGAGTGCACGATGCTCTGCGGATGCACGACGACCTCGATGCGCTCCGGCGGAGCATCGAACAGCCAGTGCGCTTCGATCACCTCCAGCCCCTTGTTCATGAGCGTGGCCGAGTCCACCGAAATCTTGCGGCCCATGCGCCAGTTGGGGTGGGCGCAGGCCTGTTCGGGCGTGACCGGGGCGAGCTGCTCGCGACTCCAGCCGCGGAAGGGGCCGCCCGAGGCGGTCAGCACCAGGCGTCGCACCTCGGGCCGCATCGCGCTCCCGATCGCCGGTTCGGGAAGGCACTGGTAAAGCGCGTTGTGCTCGCTGTCGACCGGCAGAAGCCGGGCACCCGAAGCGCGCACCGCCTGCATCAGCAGGGCACCGCCGACCACGATGGATTCCTTGTTGGCCAGCAGGATGCGCTTTCCCGCGTGCGCCGCGGCCAGCGTCGAGCCCAGGCCGGCGGCACCGACGATGGCCGCAACGACCGTATCGCACAGCTCGGACGCGGCGACGTCCGCCAGCGCCGCGATTCCCGCCATCGGGCGCGTCGCGGGCGAAGCCTGCGCCAGCGCGTCGCGCAGCGCGGCATACCGGTCTTCCCGCGCGATGATGGCCACATCCGGCTGAAAGCGGCAGCACAGCGCGACCAGCGCGTCGACGTTTTCGTTGGCGCTCAGCACGCTGGCGCGAAACCGCTGCGGATGGCGCGCGACGACATCCAGCGCGCTGCCGCCGATGGATCCCGTGGCCCCCAGGATCGCGATTCGCCTCACAGCCCGAACCACGCCTTGAGGATGGCCAGTACCGGCAGCGCGGCGAGCAGGCTGTCGATGCGATCCAGCGCGCCGCCGTGTCCCGGCAGCAGGCGGCCCGAATCCTTGACCCCGGCCTGGCGCTTGATCACGCTTTCGAACAGATCGCCCAGCACCGAGGCGAGGCTGGCGATGAGGCTGACCGCAAGCAGCAGCGGCAGCTCGCGCAGCGACACGCTTAGCAGGGGTGCCATCGCCAGCGCCAGCACCAGCACGCCGAACAGCCCGCCCCAGAACCCGGCCCAGGTCTTGCCGGGGCTGATGGCGGGCGCGAGCTTGCGGCCGCCGAAGCGTCGTCCGGCGAAGAATGCGAAGGTGTCGGCCGCCCATACCAGCAGCAGCGCATAGAGCGCCCAGATCGGCGCGTCCGCGTGCAGCAGGGCGAAGGCACACCAGGTGGGCACGACCAGGAGCGTGCCGATCATCAGCTTCAGCGCGCGGTTGCCGGGCGTCGCCGCCTTGGCCAGCGTCGGCTGGCGCAGCCAGGCCAGCGCGCACAGCCACCAGAGCGTTCCGGCCAGCGCGACCCAGGGAAACAGTGCCGACCAGCCGAATCGCGCCAGCCACGCCATTGCCGCCGCATGGGCGAGCAGGATCAGCGCGCGGGCCACGGGAGCGGTGAACCCGATCAGCCGCGTCCACTCCCACAGGCCGGCGAGCAGCGCCGCGGCGACCAGTGCCATGAGCGGGCCCGGTGGCAGCAGCAGGATGCCGGCGACGACCGCCGGTGCGAGCACAAGTGCGGTGATGACGCGCTGCCTCATGGCGAGGCCTCCATGGCGAGCTGTTCCGAGGTTCGACCGAAGCGGCGCTCGCGCTGCGCAAACGCATCGAGCGCGCGCCGCAGCTCCGTCGCGTCGAAATCCGGCCACAGGGTGTCGGTGAAATACAGCTCGCAGTAGGCCACTTGCCACAGCAGGAAGTTGCTTATGCGCATGTCGCCGCCGGAGCGGATGAAGAGATCCGGCTCGGGCAGATCGGACAGCGCGAGCGCCGCACCCAGGCGCGCCTCGTCGATGGCCTCGGGCGAAAGCGAGCCGCCCGCCACCTGCCGGGCCAGGGTCCGCGCCGCCTGCACCAGGTCCCAGCGGCCGCTGTAGTCGGCCGCGATGGTCAGGTGAAGGCGCGTGTTGCGCAGGGTCAGCGCCTCGCCGCGCGCCATGCGCTCGCGGATGTCCGGACTGAAGGCATCGCGCTCGCCGATGAAGCGCAGCCGCACCCCGCGTCGGTTCAGCTCGTCGACTTCCCGGTCCAGCGCGCGCAGGAACAGCTGCATGAGCGCGCCGACTTCCTCATCGGGTCGCTGCCAGTTTTCGCGCGAGAACGCGAACAGAGTCAGCGCCGGAATGCCGGCGTCCAGGCAGGCGTCGATGCACAGGTTCGCCGCGCGCGCGCCGGCGCGGTGGCCGAGGCTGCGCGGTCGGTGCCGCGCCTTTGCCCAGCGCCCGTTGCCGTCCATGATGATCGCGATATGGCGCGGCCGTGCGGCATCGGGAATGGGGAATGGGGAATCGTTCAAGCAGCACCCGCAGCGTTGGGCGGCATCGGTTTCAGCGGGCACCCGCTCACCGCTTTCCATTTCCGTTCATGGATTCTCGATTCCCGGCTCCGGTCACACCGCCATCAGCTCGTCTTCCTTGGCCTTGACCACGGCATCGACGTCTTTCACGAAGCGGTCGGTGAGCTTCTGGATGTCGTCCTCGGCACGGCGCTCTTCATCCTCGCTGATCGACTTGGCCTTCTGCAGCTCTTTCACCTGCTGCAGCGCGTCGCGCCGCACGCCGCGGATCGCCACCTTGGAGTTCTCGCCTTCACTGTGCACGTGCTTGGCCAGTTCGCGGCGGCGCTCCTCGGTGAGGGGCGGCAGGTTGATGCGGATCACGGTGCCGGCGGTGTTCGGCGTGAGGCCGAGGTCGGAGGCGTAGATCGCCTTTTCGATCGCACCGACCATGCCTTTTTCCCAGGGCGTGATCGTGAGCGTGCGCGCATCGGCCACCGCCACCGTGGCCACCTGCGAGAGCGGCATGTCCGAGCCGTAGTACACCACTTTCAGGTTGTCGACCAGCGCGGTGCTGGCGCGCCCGGTGCGGACCTTGGCCAGTTCGAAGCGCAGCGCGTCGATGGACTTGGCCATGCGGGCCTGGGTGTCGTTCTTGATGTCGTTGAGCATGGGCCGGGTTCCGGTCGAATGGGGTGGGCAATCCGGAAGTATAGGCGAAACGCGCCGCACCGCGGCGCGCCCGCGCGCGTGGAGCTCCGATCCCGGGCGCTCAGCTGCGCCCGTGCACGAGGGTGCCGATGGCCTTGCCCTGCACGATGCGCTTGAGGTCGCCGGGGCGGGTGATGTCGTAGATGCGCAGCGGCAGGTTGTAGTCGCGGCACAGCGCGATCGCGGCAGTGTCCATCACCTGCAGATCGCGGGAGATGACCTCGTCGTAGGACAGGTGCTCGAAGCGGCGCGCGTCCTTCTTCTTCTTCGGGTCCGCATCGTAGACGCCGTCGACCTTGGTCGCCTTGAGCAGGAGTTCGGCGCCGATTTCCACCGCGCGCAGCGCGGCGGCCGAATCGGTGGTGAAGAACGGGTTGCCGGTGCCGGCCGCGAACAGCACGATGCGGCCCTTCTCCAGATGACGGATGGCGCGTCGGCGGATGTAGTCCTCGCAGACCTCGTTGATCTTGATCGCGCTCATCACCCGGGCGCGGGCACCGAGCTTTTCCAGCGCGTCCTGCATGGCCAGCGCGTTCATCACGGTGGCCAGCATGCCCATATGGTCGCCGGTGACGCGATCCATGCCGGCCGAGGCGAGGCCGGCACCGCGGAAGATGTTGCCGCCGCCGATCACCAGGCCCACTTCCACGCCGTCGTTCTGCAGTTCGACGATCTCGCGCGCCAGGCGTCCGAGCACTTCGGGATCGATGCCGTAATCGGCAGCGCCCATCAGCGCCTCGCCGCTGAGTTTCAACAGGATGCGGCGATACTTCGGCGCGGCGGGGGCGTTCATGTTCGGCTCCGGAGGCACAAAACGGCGGAATTGTAGCCGAGTGGATGGGCGAAAAGGGCGCGGTCGTCGCGCCGTGCAGCTCCAGGTCAGCCCCGCACGCCCTCACCCACCCGGCGGTTTGCCGCCGAAGGCGTGCAGCAGGTCGCGTGCTGCGGCCAGGCGCTCCGTGGCACCGGGCAGCTCCAGCTTCAGGCGCAGCTTGTCGGGGCCGTCCATCTGGAAGACGCGGGGCTGGCCCTGGATCATGCGGATGATGGTCATGGGGTCGATTTTCGGCTGCGGCACGAACCGGATACGGCCGCCGCGCTCGCCCAGCTCCAGCTTGCGCACACCCAGCGCGGTCGCCGCGTTGCGCAGTTCCGCTACGGCAAAGAGGTTCTTGAGCGGGTCGGGCAGGAGGCCGAAGCGGTCGATCATCTCGACCTGCAGTTCGCGCAGCGCCTCGGCATCGGGCGCGGAGGCGATGCGCTTGTAGAGCGTCAGGCGGGTGTGCACGTCGGGCAGGTAGTCGTCGGGAATGAGCGCGGGAATGTGCAGCTCGACCTCCGCGCCGTGGCGGTCGGCATCGTCCAGGTCCGGAATCCTGCCCTGCTTGATCGAGCGCACCGCACGCTCCAGCAGCTCGGTGTAGAGCGAGAAGCCGACCTCGGCGATCTGGCCCGACTGGCCTTCGCCCAAAAGCTCGCCGGCACCGCGGATTTCCAGGTCGTGCGTGGCCAGGGTGAAGCCTGCGCCCAGTTCATCAAGTGAGGCGATGGCCTCCAGGCGCTTGCGCGCGTCCGGGGTCATGGCCTTGTCCGGCGGCACGATCAGGTAGGCCCAGGCACGATGGTGCGAGCGCCCGACGCGGCCGCGCAACTGGTGCAGCTGGGCCAGGCCGAAGCGGTCGGCGCGGTCGATCACGATGGTGTTGGCGTTGGGGATATCGATGCCCGATTCGATGATCGTGGTGCACACCAGCACGTTGAAGCGCTGGCGGTTGAAGTCGAGCATCACCTGTTCCAGTTCGCGCTCGGGCATCTGGCCGTGGGCGACGCGGATGCGCGCCTCGGGCACCAGTTCGCCCAGCTCGCGCGCCACGCGCTCGATGTCGCTGACCTCGTTGTGCAGGAAGTACACCTGCCCGCCGCGCGCCAGTTCGCGCTGGAAGGCTTCGCGCATCTGCGCCGGATCCCACTGGGTCACAAGGGTCTGCACGGCCAGGCGGTTCGGTGGCGGGGTGGCGATGATGGACAGGTCGCGCAGACCCGCCATCGCCATGTTCAGCGTGCGCGGGATGGGCGTGGCGGTCAGCGTGAGGAGGTGCACCTGCGCGCGCATCGCCTTGAGGCGCTCCTTCTGGCGCACGCCGAAGCGCTGTTCCTCGTCGACGATGACCAGGCCGAGATCCTTGAACTTCACGTCCTCCTGCAAGAGCCGATGGGTGCCGACGATGACGTCGATCCCGCCGGCGGCAAGCGTGTCGAGTTCGGCCTTGATCTCCTTCGCGGTCTTGAAGCGCGAGAGCACCTCCACGCGCAGCGGCCAGTCGGCGAAACGGTCACGGAAGTTGCGGTAGTGCTGCTCGGCGAGCAGGGTGGTGGGCACCAGCACGGCCACCTGCTTGCCGGCGGCGGCGGCGACGAAGGCCGCGCGCACCGCGACTTCGGTCTTGCCAAAGCCGACGTCGCCGCAGACCACCCGATCCATCGGCTGGGCCGAATCGAGATCGGCGATCACCGCTTCGATGGCGGCCAGCTGATCCGGGGTTTCCTCGAACGGGAACTGCGCGGCGAACGGCGCGTACATGGCGCGATCCACCTGCAGCGCAATGCCGGCGCGGGCCTGGCGCTTCGCCTGGATTTCCAGCAGCTCGGCGGCCACGTCGCGGACCTTTTCCGCGGCCTTCTTCTTCGCCTTTTCCCACTGTTCACCGCCCAGCGAATGGAGCGGCGCAAGTTCGGGCGAAGCCCCGGCGTAGCGGCTGACCAGGTGCAGCTGCGCCACGGGCACGTAGAGCTTGTCGCCCTTGGCGTATTCGATGCACAGGAACTCGGCGCGCTGATCGCCCACGTCGAGCATTTCCAGCCCGATGTAGCGGCCCACGCCGTGATCCTCGTGCACGATGGGCGAGCCTGCGGAAATTTCCGAGAGGTCGCGCAGGATAGTTTCCGGATCGCGCCCGGCGCGGGCGCGTCGGCGCGTGCCGACCGCGCGTTCGGGATGGAGCTGGCGCTCGGTGAGCACGCACAGCGCCGGCTCGGCCAGGGCGAAGCCGTCTTCCAGCGCTGCCACGGTGATGGTGAATCGGGGCGCGGAAGCGAAGAAAGCGTTCCAGTCCGCCACCGTTTCCGGCTTCAGCCCGAGGTGGCCGAGGGTGTCGATCAAGGCTTCGCGCCGGCCGGCGGAATCGGCGGCGATCAGCACCCGGCCCGGGTAGCTTTCGAGAAATCCGCGCAGCGCCGCGGCGCTGGCCTCGCCCTTGTGTACCAGCGGCAGGGCGGGTGCAGGCGCATCGCCCAGGGCGTGCGCCTGTTCGTGGCGCGGATGGTCTCGCCCGAGCACTTCGATGCGGCGGCGCTGGTTGAGCGTTTCGCGCAGGGCTTCGGGCGGCAGGAACAGGTCGGCGGGCGGCAGCACCGGGCGTTCGATATCGTGGCGGCGCTGTTCGTGCCGCTCGCCGGTCTGTGCCCAGAAGGCCTCGGCCGCCTCCAGCGCGCCTTCGCCCAGCAGGCACAGCGTATCGGTGCCGAGGTAGTCGAACAGCGTGGCGGTGTGCTCGAAGAACAGCGGAAGGTAGTAGTCGACGCCGGCCGGCGTGCCGCCTTCCTTCATGTCCTGGTAGATCGGGCAGCGTCGCGGATCGATCGGGAAGCGCTCGCGCAGTGCGCCGCGAAAGCGTTTCGAGGCCTCCTCGTCGAGCGGGAACTCGCGCGCCGGCAGCAGGCGCACCGCATCGACCTTGTGCAGCGAGCGCTGGGTTTCCGGATCGAAAGTGCGGATCGAGTCCACGTCCTCGTCAAACAGCTCGATGCGATACGGCTCGGGGCTACCCATCGGGAAGATGTCGAGCAGCGCGCCGCGCACCGCAAAATCGCCGGGATCGAGAACCTGCGGCACGTTGCGGTAGCCGGCGGCCTCCAGGCGGCGCTTTTCGGTTTCCAGGGAGAGCCTTTGCCCGTGTTCGACCACCAGCGACTGCCCGGCGATGAAGCCCGGCGGTGCCAGGCGCTGCATCAGGGTGGAGACCGGCACCACCAGCACCCCGCGCGTCACCGACGGCAGCCGGTAGAGCGTGGCCACGCGCTGGGAAATGATGTCCGGCTGCGGGCTGAAAAGGTCGTAGGGCAGGGTTTCCCAGTCGGGAAAGGGCAGCACCGGCAGCTCGGGCGCGAAGATCGCCAGCTCGGTTTCCAGCACGCGCGCGGCGTGGCTGTCGCGCGTGACCGCCAGCAGCAGCCCGGGGTGCTCGCCGGCCGCGCGCGCCACCGCCAGCGACAGCGCGGAAAGACTCGACGGCGCGCGCCAGTCGGCGCGTTTCTGGCTGCCGTGGGGCAGCGGGGGATGGAGGATCGATGTCATCAGACAATCGCCGCGCGTGGCGCGCTGTGCGAAACGGTGGAAGTGAGCCGGCTAGTGTAGGGGAATCGCGGCGCGCACCGGCAGGATCGCGGAGGCGGCAGGGCGTTTCAGAGCACCAGAGCGAGCGCGAAGATGCCCAGCATCAGGAAGGCGATGCTGACGCGCGCCACCAGGCCCAGCAGGATGCCCACCCAGGTGCCGATGCCGACGCGGGTGGCCATGCCGCCGTGGCGGCTGTGGATGTACTCGCCCGCAAACGCACCGATGAAGGGGCCAAGCAGGATGCCGGCGAGCCCGAAGAAGAATCCGATGAGGGTGCCGAGCGCCGCACCGACCAGGGCCAGTCGGCTCGCACCGGCGCGCTTGGCGCCGAGCAGGTTGGCGACGAAATCCAGCACCAGCGACAGCATGGTCAGGGCAGCAAGGATGGCGAGAATGCCCCAGCCGAGCGTGGTAAAACCCGTGCCCCAGGCCACCAGCAGCATGCCGACGAACATCAGCGGCGTGCCGGGAAGCGCAGGCAGGACCGAGCCGGCCAGGCCGATGATGACCAGCAGGGCACCGAGAACGTGGAGAACGATGGAATAGTCCATGCCGGATCCGCAAGGTGGCCCATTGCTCCGCATACAGGCTGGAAAGGCCAGGCGGGCGCAATGCAGGAAGCAGATGGTAGCGTCCATCGCCTTGTCCGCCGGCGCGGCGCGCGTCGGCGTGGGGCACGCGTTCATGCGGGTGCCGCCCGTTGTGACCGGCATCGCGTACACGCTGCGTGAAACCCGCACCCGCCAGCGGGTAAAATCCGGCGATGAACGACGACGCCCGCCTGATCGAAATCGAAACCCGGCTCGCCTTCCAGGAATCCGCGCTGCAGGACCTGGGCGACTTGGTCAACCGCCAGCGCCTGGAGCTGGAGTCGCTGCGCCGCGCGCTGACGGAGGCCACGGCGGACCTCCTGAGCCTGCGCGAAGGCTTGTCCTCGGGCGCGGCCAACGAGCCGCCGCCCCCGCACTATTGAGAGTGACCGATGACCGATTCGCTGAAGGACCAGCTGATGAAGCTCGGCTTCAAGCCGACACCCAAGCCGGTGGCCGAGCGCAAGCCCGAGCGCCGGCAGGAGCACGGCCGACCTTCGGGTGAGGCCAGGGGCGCGCCGGCGCGCCGCCCGGAAGGCCGCGGCCGGCCGCGTCACGAGGGCGACATCGACCTCGGCAAGGCCTTTGCCATCCGCGCGCAGAAGGAAAAGGACGAGCGCATCGCCGCCGAACGTCAGCGTCAGGAGGACGCGCGCCAGCGCCGCGAGGCGCGGGCGAAGCTGGACGAGTTCCTGCGGCGCGTGCGGCTCAACGACGACACCGCGGAAATCGCGCGGCATTTCCCCTACGGCGGCAAGATCCGCCGCATCCACGTCACCGCCGACCAGCTGGCCGCGCTCAATGCCGGCACGCTGGCGGTGGTGCAGCTCGCCGGACGCTATCACCTGGTCACCGCCGCCGATGGCGCGCAGGCCGAAGCCATCCTCGCCGATTCGCTCGCGCTGCAGGTCGACCCGAACGCGCCGCCGTCCGAGGAGGACTATGCCGACCCGCGCTATCAGGTGCCCGACGATCTGGTGTGGTGAGCGGTGCCGGGTGCGGCGCTGAGCCCGAAGGCGGGACGCGCCGCGGACGGGCTCAATGGCGTGCGGGGAACGGCTGCACCATGCGGGTGCGCAGCGCCTCGTCGTCGCCTTCGGGCGGAACCAGCTGCTCCAGCCCGAGGCCCAGTGCGGCGGCGTCGTCGTGGTCCATGCCGTCGAGCGCCAGGAATCCGGCATCGAGCAGGGCGGCGCGCGCGCTGTCCTCGCTGTCGTAGCTGAGGGTGTTGCCGACGCTGTCGAGTACTTCGGCCGTGCCCGAAGCGCGCAGCCGCAGCCGGCTCCAGATCAGCAGGTTTCCCAGCCGAACCACCCACCACTGATCGCTGCCGGTCATGAGCGGGTGCGCCTCATCGATAGACCAGCCAGAGTGCGGCGGCCATGACCAGCGCGCCCAGCGTGCACCAGAGGGCCAGTCGCGCCGGCGTCGCCAGGCCGTTGAGCGCCCGATCCAGCAGCGCGCGATAGCGCCCCAGCAGCAGCCAGTTCAGCGCACCGGGCGCGATGAAGGGAATCGTGCCAAAGCCCTGCAGCACGGCAGGGTGCCGGTCGCGCAGGTGCACCAGCGTCATCGCCCAGAACAGCGCGAAGGCGAGCGTGCCGGAGATGGCGACGGCGACGGCGATCAATGCGAGGAACATGCCCATTCAGCGATTGCCCACGATCAGTATTCCGCCTGGCCCGGCGCGCGCGGGTAGGGAATCGCATCGCGAATGTTGGACAGGCCGCACACGTAGACGACCAGCCGCTCGAAACCCAGGCCAAAGCCCGCGTGCGGCACCGTGCCGTAGCGGCGGAAGTCGCGGTACCAGCCGTAGTGCCCGCGATCCAGCCCGAACTTGTCCATGCGCGCGTCGAGCACGTCCAGGCGCTCCTCGCGCTGGCTGCCGCCGATGATCTCGCCGATGCCCGGCGCCAGCACGTCCATCGCAGCGACCGTCCTGCCGTCGTCGTTCAGGCGCATGTAGAAGGCCTTGATGTGCTCGGGGTAGTTCACCACCACGACCGGGCGTCCGACGTGTTCCTCGGTGAGCCAGCGCTCGTGCTCGGTCTGGAGATCCAGTCCCCATTCGACCGGATAGTCGAACTTCCTGCCGCTGGCCTGGAGCAGGCGGATCGCTTCGCCATACTCGATGCGCGCGAACGGTGCCTCGACGAACTTCTCCAGCCGCGTGATCGCATCCTTCTGCACCCGCTCGGCGATGAAGGCCATGTCGTCGCCGCGCTCGGCCAGCACGGCGCGGAACAGGTACTTGAGGAACTCCTCGGCCAGATTGGCATCGTCGTTGAGGTCGGCGAAGGCGATTTCCGGCTCGATCATCCAGAACTCGGCCAGGTGCCGGGTGGTGTTGGAGTTTTCCGCGCGGAAAGTCGGGCCGAAGGTGTAGACCTTGCTCAGCGCCAGGCAGTAGGCCTCGACGTTGAGCTGGCCCGAGACCGTGAGAAAGGTTTCCTTGCCGAAGAAGTCGCGCGAAAAGTCCACCGCGCCCCCGGCATCGCGCGGCAGGTTGGCAAGATCCAGGGTGGAGACGCGGAACATTTCGCCCGCGCCTTCGGCATCGGAGGTGGTGATGATCGGGGTGCTGATCCAGTAGAAGCCGCGCTCGTGGAAGAAGCGGTGCACGGCCTGTGCCAGGCAGTGGCGGATGCGGGTCACTGCGCCGAACAGGTTGGTGCGCGGGCGCAGGTGCGCCACTTCGCGCAGGAACTCCAGCGAGTGCGCCTTGGGTTGGATCGGATAGGTTTCCGGGTCTTCCACGAAGCCGGTGATCTCGATCGCCGTCGCCTGCAGCTCGAAGCTCTGCCCCGCGCCCTGCGAGGGCACCAGCGTGCCGGTGGCGATCACGCCGCAGCCGGCGGAAAGGCGCTTCACCTCCGATTCGTAGTTTTCCAGCGAGTCCGGCACCACGACCTGGATCGGCGCAAAGCACGAGCCGTCGCTCAGGTTGACGAAGCTCAACCCGGCCTTGGAGTCGCGCCGGGTGCGCACCCAGCCGCGGACCGTGACTTCGCTGCCGGTGCCGATGTCGCCCGAAAGTGCCTTCTGCACGCTGACCACTGACATTGCCTTGAATCTCCGCGCCGCCGGGCGCACATGGGGTCGGTCATGATAGCGAAACGGCCGGCCGTCATGGCATGGACGCCGCCGGCCTGCGGCGCTACCTTGGCCCGATTCGATCAGACGAGCTTCCACTGGACGACCCATGAGCATCCAACTGACCCCGGCCGCCCTTGACCGCGCGCGGCGCTTCCTTGAAACCCGCCCCGGTGCCGCCGGTTTGCGCCTTGGGGTGAAGAAGAGCGGCTGCTCGGGCTTCGGCTACGCCGTGGATGTGGCCGAACGGGTCGAGTCGGATGACGCCGTGTTCGAGCAGGAAGGCGTGAGGGTGCTGGTCGATCCGCGCAGTCTGCCGATGGTGGACGGCACCACGATCGACTTCGTTCGCCGCGGCCTCAACCAGGAATTCGTGTTCGACAATCCCAGGGCCACCGGCGGCTGCGGCTGCGGCGAGAGTTTCACCGTGAGCGAGGGATTCTGACGGCCCCGCGCGGCCCCGCGTCACCCCTCCGAGACCCGCATCAGCACCAGGCCCGCGACGATCAGCCCGGCTGCGGCGACGCGAATGGGCGAAAGCTGTTCGCCCAGCGCCAGGACGCCCAGCGCAAAGGCTCCGACGGCACCGATGCCGGTCCATATCGTGTAGGCCGTGCCGAGCGGCAGCTCGCGCATCGCGCGTGCCAGAAGCACGAAACTGGCGATCATCGCCACCAGGGTGACGAGGCTGGGCGCAAGCCGGGTGAAGCCTTCCGAACGCTTCATCGAAAACGCCCACACCACCTCCAGCACGCCTGCCAGCAGTAGCGAGATCCACGCCATCACAAGGACTCCTGCAACGTTCCGGGCCGTCCCGCGTGGCTGCCCGCATGGCGCGGGGGAGGTCGTCCTCCTGCAAGGCCGACATGATGCCAGCGTTCCGGGGCGGGAGCTGCCGCCAGGCGCTCCCGGAGATGAATGCCGACCATGACTGGGGCGGTGCGGCCGGGCCTGGCTCGAGAACAGCGGCCTGCTGCAATGCCTGTCCCCGGCAAAATTGCGCCCGGCCCCCGACTACGCCTACAATGCCCGGCTCCCTGCGCCGCCTGCGCCGGGAGACCTTGCCTCACCGCCCGTGCGGGAGGCTGTTCGCCGGGTCACGTCGGCGTCATCCACGAGGAAACAACCATGCGTCATTACGAAGTCGTGTTCCTGGTCCACCCGGACCAGAGCGAGCAGGTTCCCGCCATGATCGAGCGCTACAAGGTGCTGATCGAGGGCGACGGCGGCAAGATCCACCGCCTGGAAGACTGGGGCCGCCGCCAGCTGGCCTATCCGATCGAGAATCTGGTCAAGGCCCACTACGTCATGTTCAACATCGAGTGCAGCCAGCCGGTGCTGGAGGAACTCGTGTCCGGCTTCCGCTTCAACGATGCGGTGCTGCGCCACCTGGTCATCGGCCGCGACGGCCCGGATACCGAGGCGTCCTTCATCCTCAAGAGCAAGGACGAGAAGCCCGATCGCCGCCGTCGCGACGACGAGTCGGAAAGTGGCGAAGCGTCGGATGCCTCCGGCGACTCCAGCGCGGCTGCCAGCCGCGACGCCGCCTGATCGCCTGACCCAAGGAGCACATCGACATGTCCAAGTTCTTTCGCCGCCGCAAGTTCTGCAAGTTCACCGCCGAAGGCGTGACCGAGATCGACTACAAGGATCTCAACACCCTGCGCCAGTACATCACCGAGACCGGCAAGATCGTGCCGAGCCGGATCACCGGCACCAAGGCCAAGTACCAGCGCCAGCTCGCCACCGCGATCAAGCGCGCGCGCTTCCTCGCGCTGCTGCCGTATACCGACAACCACGACGCCTGATCCGCGCCGCATCACGTCGCGCTCCATCCGTCGCCGCCCCGCGCGGCGGCCGGGTGGAATGCGGGGGCGATGCGGTTTTCCCCGTCCTTTCGGACAGCACCCGTTGCGGGCCAGTGCCCGCTAACGAAAACGGAGAATCACCATGGAACTCATCCTTCTTCAGAAAGTCACCAACCTCGGCGCCCTGGGTGACAAGGTCACCGTCAAGCGCGGTTATGGCCGCAACTACCTCGTGCCGCAGGGCAAGGCGGTTCCGGCCACGGCGGCCAACATCGCCGCATTCGAGGCGCGCCGCGCCGAGTACGAGGCCAAGGCCGCCGCGCTCCTGGGCGATGCCGATGCGCGCCGCGCCCGCTTCGCCGACGCCAGCGTGACCCTGTACGCCAATGCCTCGACCGAAGGCAAGCTGTACGGCTCGGTCGGTCCGCGCGACATCGCCGAGGCCTTCACCGCCGCCGGCCTGCCGCTCAACAAGTCCGAAGTCATCCTGGGCGAAGGCCCGCTGCGCCGCACCGGCGAATTCGAGGTGATGCTGCACCTGCACGCCGACATCACGGTGCCGGTCAAGGTCGTGGTCGAGGCGGAAGCCTGATCCCCCCCGGGTTTCCCGCGCTGCACTGCGACGGGCGCTTCGGCGCCCGTCGTCGTTTCGGGGAACGGCGACCGCTTGTCCCCTGCTTTTCCACAGGGATGTCCCCTGCACGGCAGGAGACCTGCCCGTATCATTGGCACCTACCCGGCTGCAGGATTCACGCTTCATGGCTGTCGTCCACTCCTTTCCGGATCGCGACCCGCGCATCGACGCGCTGCGCGTGCCGCCGCACGCGATCGAAGCCGAACAGGCCGTGCTGGGCGGATTGATGCTGTCGGCCGAGGCCTGGGACAAGGTGGCCGATCGCCTGAGCGAGGAGGATTTCTACCGGCGCGACCACCAGCTCATCTTCCGCGCCATCGGCCAGCTTTCCGAGCAGGGCAAGCCGAGCGATGCGGTCACCCTGGGCGAGTGGTTCCAGTCCCACGGCCTCGCCGAGCAGGTCGGCGGCAGCGCCTACGTGATCGAGCTGGCGAGCACCGTTCCCAGCGCCGCCAACATTTCCGGCTACGCCGACATCGTGCGCGAGAAGGCGATCCTGCGTCGCCTGATCGACGTCGGCACGAACATCGTCAATGACGCCTTCCAGCCTGGCGGGCGCGACAGCCGGGCGGTGCTGGAAAAGGCCGAACAGGAAGTGTTCCGCATCGCCGAGGCCGGTGCCCGTGGGCGCACCGGCCTCATGCCCATGCGTGGTGCCGTGCACGAGGCCTTCACCCTCCTGCTCAAGCGCCACGAGAACAAGGGCGCGATCACCGGCCTGCCGACCGGCTTCATCGATCTGGATGACATGACGGCAGGGCTGCAGCCGTCGGATCTCATCATCCTTGCGGCGCGACCGGCGATGGGCAAGACCTCGCTCGCGCTCAACATCGCCGAGTACGCCTCGCTCAAGACCAGCAAGGCGGTGGCGGTCTTCTCGATGGAAATGTCCGCCAGCCAGCTCGCCTTCCGTCTGATTTCCTCGCTCGGCCGCGTCGACCAGCAGCACCTCAAGACCGGCCAGCTCGAGGACGAGGACTGGAGCCGGGTCACCAGCGCCATCACCATGCTGGCCGATTCCAAGATCTTCATCGACGACACCCCGGCGCTGTCGCCCATCGACCTGCGCTCGCGCGCGCGGCGCATGGCGCGCGAACACGAGCTGGGCCTGATCGTGATCGACTACCTGCAGCTGATGCAGGTGCCCGGCACCCGGGAAAACCGCACCAACGAGATCTCCGAAATCAGCCGCTCGCTCAAGGCGCTGGCCAAGGAGCTCAACGTGCCGGTGATCGCGCTCTCCCAGCTCAACCGCTCGCTGGAAAGCCGCACCGACAAGCGTCCGGTGATGGCCGACCTGCGCGAATCGGGTGCCATCGAGCAGGACGCGGACATGATCGTCTTCATCTACCGCGACGAGTACTACAACAAGGAAAACTCGCCCGACAAGGGCCTGGCCGAGATCATCATCGGCAAGCACCGCAACGGCCCCACGGGCATGCTGAAGCTCGTGTTCAACGGCCGCTTCACCCGCTTCGACAACTATTCCGCGCAGCCGTATTCGGGCTCCTTCGAATGAGCCGCGAGGTGCTGGCGCGGATCGATGCCGGTGCGATGCGCGACAACATGGATCTGCTGCAGCGCCGTGCGCCGCGCAGCCGGATGCTGGCCGTGCTCAAGGCCGACGCCTACGGCCACGGCGCGCTGGCGGCGGGCAGGGCGCTGGAGGCCGATGCCGATGGCTTCGGCGTGGCGGGGCAGGGCGAGGCGCAGCACCTGCGCGACGCCGGCCTGACCCGGCCCATCGTCCTGTTCGGCGGCTTCGATGCGCCCGCGGACATCGATCTCCTGCGCCAGCTCGACGTACGCCCCGTCATCCACCATCCCGCCCAGATCGCCATGCTGGAAGCGCGCGGCGCAGCCGCGCCGATCTCCGTCTGGTTCAAGATCGACAGCGGCATGAACCGCCTGGGCTTTCCACCCGACGAGGTGCCCGAGGCGCTGGCGCGGCTGCGCGCCCTTCCCGGCGTGGCCCCCGACATCGTGCTGATGACGCACTTCGCCGCCTCCGACGAACCGGACAGCCCGACCGTGGCCAGGCAGATCGCGCGCTTTCGCGCCGCGACGGCCGGTTTGGGGCTTCCCGTCTCGCTGGCCAACTCCACCGCCGTGCTCGACCACCCCGATGCCCACGGCGACTGGATTCGCCCCGGCGGCGCGCTCTACGGGCTGACCACCAAGCCGGGCCGCTGTGCCGCCGATGACGGCCTGCGCCCGGCCATGCGGCTTTCCGCGCGCCTGGTGGCGGTGCGCGACAAACCCGCCGGCGCGGCCATCGGCTACGGCGGCAGCTTCGTGTGCCCCGAACCCATGCGCATCGGCGCGGTGGCGGTGGGCTACGGCGACGGCTACCCGCGCCACGCGCCGACCGGAACGCCGGTGCTCGTCAACGGCGCGCGCTGCCGCACCGTGGGGCGGGTATCGATGGATCTGGTCACGGTGGATCTCGCGCAGGCACCCGATGCGAAGGTGGGCGACGAGGTGGTGCTCTGGGGTGACGGGCTTGCCATCGAGGAAGTCGCCGCCAGCGCCGGCACCATCAGCTACGAACTGAGCTGCGTGCTGACGCGGCGGGTGCGGTTCGCGCAGGCGTGATCCACACGCGCCGAATGCGGGCACTCGCGGCGTTCCGGGCGGCGGATCCGGCGCGGCTTCTGTTAAGATTCACGGTTGTTTTCCGCAGTGCAGCACGCCTTTTCGCCATGATCGAACTCAATCCCGTCCGCTCGCAGATCGCCGACCTCACCGAGCGCCTCGACGCGCTCAGGGGGTATCTTTGACTACGACCTCAAGGTCGAACGCCTGGAGGAAGTGACGCGCGAGCTGGAAAGCCCGGACGTCTGGAACGACCCGGAGCGCGCACAGTCCCTCGGGCGCGAGCGCGCCAGCCTCGACAAGATCGTCGGCGGGCTGCGGCGCGTCGGTGAGGGCCTGGAGGAAGGGGCCGAGCTGCTGGACCTGGCGGAAGCCGAGGGCGACGATGATACCGCGCAGGCTGTGGTCGCCGATGTCGCGCGCATCGAGGCGGAACTGGGCAAGCTCGAGTTCGCCCGCATGTTCTCGGGCCGGATGGACGCCGCCCCCGCGTTCGTCGATATCCAGGCCGGCGCGGGCGGCACCGAGGCGCAGGACTGGGCCGAGATGCTGCTGCGCATGTACCTGCGCTGGTGCGAGGATCGCGGCTGGAAGACCGAGCTGCTGGAAGCCTCCGGCGGCGACGTGGCCGGCATCAAGTCGGCCACGATCCGGGTCGAAGGCGACCACGCCTACGGCTGGCTCAAGACCGAAACCGGCGTGCACCGCCTGGTGCGCAAGAGCCCGTTCGATTCGGACAACCGCCGCCACACCAGCTTCACTTCGGTGTTCGTTTCGCCGGAAGTCGATGACGACATCGAGATCGACATCAATCCCGCCGATCTCAAGACCGACGTGTACCGCTCCTCGGGTGCCGGTGGGCAGCACGTCAACAAGACCGAGTCGGCGGTGCGCATCACCCACGTTCCCACCGGCGTCGTGGTGGCCTGCCAGACCGAGCGCAGCCAGCACGCCAACCGCGATCGCGCGATGAAGATGCTCAAGGCGCGCCTGTACGAGCTGGAGGTGCAGAAGCGCAACGCCGAGCGCGACGCGGTGGAGGCCACCAAGTCCGACATCGGCTGGGGCAGCCAGATCCGCAACTACGTGCTCGACCAGAGCCGCATCAAGGACCTGCGCACCGGGATCGAACGCTCGGATACGCAGAAGGTGCTGGACGGCGACCTCGACGAATTCGTCGAGGCCGCCCTCAAGGCCGGACTGGACGCCGGCTCCAAGCGCAGCGACGCCGCCTGATGTGCCACCGCCCCGTAGCGCGGAGCTCGCTCCGCTCCCGCAGCGGAAATACCCCGTAGAGCGGAGCCTGCTCCGCTGCCTTCGGAAGATTCCAGCCGAGCAAGCTCGGCTCTACAAGGCTGACCGCCATGACCGACTCCGCCACCCCACCCGTTGACGAAAACCACCTCATCGCCGAGCGTCGCGAGAAGCTGCGCGCGCTGCGCGCGCAGGGCGTGGCCTATCCCAACGACTTTCGCCGCGCGCACTACGCCGGCGACCTGCAGGCCGAGTTCGCCGACGCCGGGCGCTGGGATGCCGAGGCGCTCGAAGGACTCGGACGCGAGCTGCACCTGGCCGGCCGCCTGATGGCCAAGCGCGTGATGGGCAAGGCCAGCTTCGCCCAGATCCAGGACGAGTCCGGCCGTATCCAGGTGTTCCTGCAGGCCAATGCGCTGGGCGAGGCCTACGAGGCCTTCAAGGGCTGGGACGTGGGCGACATCATCGCCGTCACCGGCACGCTCACGCGCACGCGCACCGGCGAGCTGTCGATCCGCGCCAATGCGATCCGCCTGCTGACCAAGAGCCTGCGTCCGCTGCCGGACAAGTGGCACGGCCTGGCCGACGTCGAGCAGCGCTACCGCCAGCGCTACGTGGATCTCATCGTCACGCCCGAATCGCGCGAGGTCTTCATCCTGCGCTCGAAGATCGTGCGCGAACTGCGCAACTGGCTCGACGCGCGGGGTTTCCTGGAGGTGGAAACGCCGATGATGCAGCTCATCCCCGGCGGTGCCACCGCGCGGCCCTTCGTCACCCACCACAACGCGCTCGACATCGACCTGTACCTGCGCGTGGCACCGGAGCTGTATCTCAAGCGCCTGGCGGTCGGCGGGCTGGAGCGGATCTACGAGATCAACCGCAACTTCCGCAACGAGGGCGTCTCCACGCGCCACAACCCCGAATTCACCATGCTGGAACTGTACGAGGCCTATGCCACCTACAGTGACGTCATGGACCTTACCGAAAACCTCATCCGCGACACCGCGCGCACGGTGCTCGGCACGACCACGGTCACCTGGGAAGGCAACGCCATCGACCTCGGCCCGGCCTTCCGGCGCTGGCGCATGGACGAGGCGGTGCGCCACCACAATCCGGAAATCACCGTGGCCGACTGCACCGATCGCGAGGCGCTGGCGCGCCACTGCGAGCGCCTGAAGATCAAGGTGAAGCGCGAATGGGGCTGGGGCCGGCTGCTGCTGGAAATCTTCGAGGCCACGGTCGAGCACACCCTGATCCAGCCGACCTTCATCACCCAGCACCCCGAGGAAGTCTCGCCGCTGGCGCGCGCCAGCGACACCGAGCCGGGCTTCACCGACCGCTTCGAGCTGTTCGTCAACGGCAAGGAACTGGCCAACGGCTTCTCCGAGCTGAACGATCCGGAAGACCAGGCCGCGCGCTTCCGCGCCCAGGTCGCGGCCAAGGACGGTGGCGACGACGAGGCCATGCATTACGACGCCGACTACATCCGCGCGCTCGAATACGGCCTGGCCCCGACCGGCGGCCTGGGTCTGGGCATCGACCGGCTGGTGATGCTGCTGACCGGCAGCGACTCGATCCGCGACGTGCTGCTGTTTCCCTACATGCGCCCCGAATCCAGCGGCGCGAAGTAGCAGGACGGGGCTCACGCCGCCCGCACCGGGGCTGTCCTGCGGCGCGGGTTGGGGGCATGATGGCGCAGTTTGCGACACCCGGCGTCGCGCTCGCCCTGCCACCGCCCGCGGGAGACCCCATGTCCGATACCACGATGCGCCTGCTCCACATGCTGCGTCTGCTGCCGCGCTACCCGCAAAAGCGCACCGTTCCTCAGATCCTCCAGTCGCTGGAGTCACTTGGCTTCAGCATCGACCGGCGCAGCGTGGAGCGCGACCTGGTGCGGCTCTCGCAGCAGTTTCCAGTCGGCTCCGACAGCAGCGGCCGCCCGCGCGGGTGGTTCTGGCTCGCGGACGCGCCGGACGTCATCGCGCCGGGCCTGGCCGTGGGCGAGGCGCTGGAACTGGAGCTGCTCGGGCAACACCTGCACGCGCTGCTCCCGGTTGCCCAGCAGGCCGCGCTGGCGCCGAGGCTGCGGGCCGCGCGCGCGGCGCTCGATACCCTGGCTCCGCCCGCGATCACGCGCTGGCGCAAGCGCGTCACGGTGATCGACGACGGCGCGCCGCTGATCGCGCCCGACCTTGCCGCCGATGTCCTGGCCCAGGTTCATGAGGGACTCCTGCACGGGCGCTGTCTGGAAGCCGATTATCTGGCGCTCGGGGCGCGCGCGCCGCGGCACTATCGCGTGCATCCGCTGGCGCTGGTGTATTCGGGGCGGGTCGGGTATCTGGTCGCGATGCTCGATGACTTCGAGGACGCCCGGCATCTGGCCCTGCATCGGATCCGCAGCGCGCGCGTCAGCGCGGACGCGGCGCGCGACAAGGCGGGGTTCGACCTCGATACCTACCTTCGCAGCCACGCCTTCGATCTTCCCGGCGAGGCGATGCTGCGGCTCGAACTGCGCGTCGGCGAGTGGCTCGCGCGCTTCCTGGAAGAGCGCAGGCTGTCGCACGACCAGCGCATCGTGTACCGCGAGGACGGCATCCGCGTCTTCGCGCAGGTGCATGAAAGCGAGCGGCTGGTCTGGTGGCTGCGCAGCCAGGGTCGGGAGGTCGAAGTGATCAAGCCGCTGCGGCTGCGCCGTCGCCTCGCGCAGGAGTTCCAGGCGCTGGCCGAGGCCTATCGGTCCGAGGAGGCGTGAGATGCCGATGACTGCGGGCATCCGACGAGCGCCGGGCGCACTGCTGGCGCTGGCGCTGCTCGCGCCGGCACCTGCCGGTGCCCTGACCGTGCACGAGGTCGAGTACGCCTCGCAGGCCGATCTCAAGCTGTTCCGCGTGCGCTACGCTTCGCAGGCCGATCTGCGCATCCACTGGGTGCGCCATCGCAGCCAGGCGAACGGCGATGCGCTGTGGTGGAAGGCCAAGTACGCCTCGCAGGCGCAGGTCAAGGTGTTCTACGTCGACTACGCCTCGCAGGCCGACCTCAAGGTGCTCGAAGTCGACTACGCCAGCCAGGCGGGCTGGAACGGCCCGCCGCGCGGGCTTGGCATCCGCTGAAGGCGCTGAAGGACTCAGTGCGTGCCGTTGGATGTGTGCGGCGCGCTGTCGCGCAATTCCCGCCGCAGGATCTTGCCGACGTTGGACTTGGGCAGCTCGGTACGGAACTCGATGATGCGCGGCTGCTTGTAGCCGGTCAGTTCGGCGCGGCAGAAGTTGCGGATGTCGTCCGCGGTCAGGCCCGGATCCTTGCGCACCACGACGAGCTTCACCGCTTCGCCCGATTTTTCGTCCGGGACGCCGACCGCCGCGACTTCCAGCACGCCGGGAATCTGTGCAACGACATCCTCGATCTCGTTGGGGTACACGTTGAAGCCTGAGACCAGGATCATGTCCTTCTTGCGGTCGACGATGTAGAAGAACCCCTTGGCGTCCATCTTCGCCATGTCGCCTGTGTGCAGCCAGCCGTCGGCGGAAAGGACCGCGGCGGTATCCTCCGGGCGCTGCCAGTAGCCGGCCATGACCTGCGGCCCGCGCACGCACAGCTCGCCCACTTCGCCCATGGGCAGGATGCGGTTTTCCTCGTCCATCACGCAGCAGTCGGTGGAGGGGATCGGCAGGCCGATGGAGCCGTTGTAGTCGGCCAGGTTCATCGGGTTGATGCAGGCCGCGGGGGAGGTCTCGGTGAGGCCGTAGGCTTCCACCAAGGTGATGCCGGTGGCCTGTTTCCAGCGTTCGGCCACGGCGCGCTGCACCGCCATGCCGCCGCCCAGGGTCAGGTGCAGGTGGGAGAAATCCAGGTTCCTGAAGCCTGGCGTGTTGAGCAGGCCGTTGAACAGGGTGTTGACGCCGGTGATGGCGGTGAAGGGAATGCGCGAGAGGGTCTTCACGAAGCCCGCCATGTCGCGCGGGTTGGTGATGAGATGGTTGAGACCGCCGAATTTCATGAAGACCAGGCAGTTCGCCGTCAGCGCGAAGATGTGGTAGAGCGGCAGCGCCGTGATGATGTGCTCGTCGCCGGGCTTGACGTTGCTGCCGAGCCACGCGGCCGCCTGCTGCATGTTGGCCACGAGATTGCCGTGGGTGAGCATTGCGCCCTTGGCCACGCCGGTGGTGCCGCCGGTGTACTGCAGGAAGGCGATGTCCTCATGCGAGAGCGTGATCGACGGCAACGCCTTGCCGGCGCCCTGCGAGAGCGCATCGTTGAAGCGTATGGCACCGGGAATGTGGAACTCGGGGATCGCCTTCTTCACGTACTTGAGCGTGAGGTTGACCAGGGTGCCCTTGGGAAAGCCCAGCAGGTCGCCGACGCCGGTGGTGACAACCTGGCGGATCGGGGTGTCGTGCAGCACTTCCGAGAGCGTGGCGGCGAAGTTGTCCAGCACGACGATGGCCGAAGCCCCCGAGTCGACCAGCTGATGCTTGAGCTCGCGTGCGGTATACATCGGATTGGTGTTGACCACCGTGAGCCCGGCGCGCAGCGCGCCGAAGATGGCGATGGGGTACTGCAGCACGTTCGGCAGCATGATGGCGACGCGGTCGCCCTTCTTGAGCTTTAGCCCGTGCAGGAGGTAGGCGGCGAACTGCTGGCTCAGCGCGTCGATCTGCGCATAGCTCAGGGTGCGCCCCAGGTTTTCGTAGGCCGGGCGGGCGGCGAAGTCGCGGCAGGCCACGGCAAGCACGTCGGGCACCGATTTGAACTGGCTGAGATCGATCTGTTCCGGGACGCCTTTGGGATAATTCGCCAGCCAGGGACGCTCGATGCTCATGGGTGCCTTCCTCCGCGGTCTTCTTGGGGCGAAAGCCTGCGCGCGCAGGGCGTTCGCGGTATGTTTCCCGATTGGAGCACAGGCGAAACGGGCGGGGCAAGGCGAATGGATCGTTGTTTTGCGTGGCGTGCCGCGATTCGGGCCGCCGCCGCGGTGCTGCTGGTGATTCTGGGCCTTGCCGGGTGCTCCCGCCCGCCGCCGGAAGCGCGCCTGCGCGAGCGCATCGCCGAAATGCAGCAGGCGCTCGAGGCGCGCGAAGTTTCTGGTTTCATGGCGGGCGTGGCCGACGACTTCGCCGGCGGGTCCGGGCTGGACCGCACCGGTCTGCGCAACCTCGTGCGGGTGCAGGTGCTGCGCCACGCCGCGATCGGCGTGACGCTGGGGCCGCTGGATGTCAGCCTGCACGGTGAGCGCGCCACGGTGAAGTTCAGCGTGATGGCCACGGGCGGCAGCGGTGGCCTGCTGCCGGACAGCGCGCGCCCCTGGACGGTGGAAAGCCACTGGCGCGATGGCGATGATGGCTGGCAGGTGTTCCATGCGGAGTGGGAACCGGCGCTCTGATCGCTGCCCGCCGACCGCGCGGTTCGGCACCCCGGGTCCGCATTGACGGCTCCGGGACGCGCGGGCACCATCGCCGGACGACAACGGGATCGGAAACGGTGATGACCTACGGCAGCAGGTACGGGCGCGAAGCCATGTCCAAGGTGGACACCGCGTGGCTGCGGATGGAAAAACCCACGAACCTCATGATGATCACCGGCGTCCTGATGTTCGGCCAGCGCCTGTCGATCACCGCGCTGCGCCAGCTCATCGGCGAGCGGTTCCTGGCGTTCCGTCGCTTCCGTCAGAAGGCCGTCGATGCGGGCACCTCCTGCCACTGGGAGACCGACGCGGATTTCGATCTGGAATGGCACGTGCGCCTGACCGCGCTGCCGGGCGAGGCGGGAACCGCCGAGCTGCAGCGGCTGGTCAGCCAGCTGGCGTCCACCGCGCTGGATCATTCCAAGCCGCTGTGGCAGTTCCATCTGGTGGAAAACTACAACGGCGGCAGCGCCCTGATCGCGCGCGTGCACCACTGCTACGCCGACGGGATTGCCCTGGTCCAGGTGCTGCTCTCGCTCACCGATGTTTCGCCCGAGCCCGCGCCCGACGAGAATCTGGCCGATGCCTGGCTCAAGCAGGACGGGGACAGGATCACCCGCCGTTTCTTCTACCCCGGCCGGCGCCAGGTCGATCAGGCGATGAAGCTCGGCGGCAGGGTGCTCGACGGCAGCCGTGCGCTCTACCGCGATCCGGGGCTGGCGACGGTGATTGCGCGCGAGGGCGGCGAAATCGCGCGCGAGCTGGCACAGGCGCTGACCCTGAGCGACGATCCGCCTACCGCGCTGAAGCGGCCGCTGGGCGTCATCAAGCGCTGCGCCTGGGCCGAGCCGCTCAGCCTGGACGAGGTCAAGACGGTCGGGCGCGTGCTGGGGTGCACGGTCAACGACGTGCTGCTGGCGTGTGCCGCGGGCGCGCTGCGCGACTACCTGGTCGAGCGCGACGAGGATCCCGACGGCCTGATCCTGCGCGCCACGGTGCCGGTCAATCTGCGACCGCTCGAACACGCGAAGAAGCTCGGCAACCACTTCGGCCTGGTGTTCCTCGAACTGCCTGTGGGGCAGGCCAATCCGGTCGCGCGCGTGCTGGCGGTGGCCGAAAACATGAACCGCATCAAGTCCTCGCGCCAGGCGCTGATGACCTTCGGCGCGCTCGCCACGCTGGGCATGACGCCCACGCCCGTGCAGCGCATCGCGCTCGACATTTTCAGCCGCAAGGCGTCCGCGGTGGCGACCAACGTCCCGGGCCCGCAGATGCCGCTCTATCTTGCCGGCGCGCCCATCACCGAGTTCATGTTCTGGGTGCCGCAGACCGGCGGCATCGGGGTTGGCCTGTCGATCCTGAGCTACCAGGGCCGAGTGCACTTCGGATTGATCGCCGACGCCAAGTCGATTCCCGATCCGGGCTGGGTCGCGCGCCGCTTCGCGCGGCAGTTCGAGACCCTGATTTATGCGGTACTGATGGAGGACTGGAACGGTTCGATCCAGCCCGGCGACGTGCAGGACACCTTGCGACGGCTGTCGGCCATCGCGTGAGCACGGCGCGAACCTGAAGCACAGCCAAACGCAGGAGGATGCCCGCTTGCGTCCGATGAGCGTGGCCTTGAGAAGCGCGGCACGGACTCCATTTCCTGAGTCACGCGGCAGCTGTGCCGCCCCACTTCAGCTGAAAGGAGCGTCCCATGAGCACATTCCAGAACCCCCTCTCCCGCCTGGCCACGCAGTACGGCTGGCCGGTGGAGTTCAAGCAGCTTTTCGATCGCGTGCTGCACGATGCCGAGTCCGATCAGAGCAACGTCGTGACCAGCCAGTGGGCACCGCGCGTAGACATCAAGGAAGAGGACACGCGTTTCGTGATCCTCGCCGACATCCCCGGCGTGGACCCGGCGAACATCGAGATCCACATGGACAAGGGCATCCTGACGATCAAGGGTGAGCGATCCACGTTCGAGACTGACGAGGGCCCGCGCTTCACCCGCGTGGAGCGTTCGCAGGGCGTGTTCCACCGCCGCTTCTCGCTGCCCGACAGCGCCGATGCCGAGGGCATCACCGCAAGCGGCCGCAACGGCGTGCTGGAAATCAGCATCCCGAAGAAGCCCGAAACCACGCCGCGCCGCATCCAGGTGCAGTAAGGCGTCAGGCACGGCGGCGGCGCGGTCGCCGGGTGGATCGAGGTCTGGACAGCGGCCTGCGCGGGCAACCTCGCAGGCCGCTTTGCATGGCGGCCCGTGCGGCATCGAATGACGCAATGGGTATCATCGCGCGACGCTGAAGGAGGCGGAGCAGGGGCAGGACATGGAATTCAAGGATTACTACAGCGTGCTGGGCGTCGAGCCGGGTGCCGACGAGAAGGCGGTCAAGTCGGCCTATCGCCGGCTCGCACGCAAGTATCACCCGGACGTGAGCAAGGAGCCCGACGCCGAGGAGCGGTTCAAGTCGGTCAGCGAAGCGTACGAGGTGCTGGGCAATGCCGAACGCCGCGCCGAGTATGACCGCCTGCGCGCCAGCGGCTATCGCCCGGGCGACAGCTACCAGCCGCCGAACCCGGGCGGACAGGGTTACACGCGCGAAGACTTCGAGGGCTTCGGCGAGAGCGGTTTCAGCGACTTCTTCGAATCGCTGTTCGGACGCGCGCGCACGGGTCACGGTGCCGGCGCGCGCGCGCCGGCGGATTCACGCGCCCGTCTGGACATCGATCTGGAAACCGCCCATGCCGGCGGGCAGACGCGGGTCGATGTGGGCGGACGGACGCTCGACATCCGGATCCCGGCCGGCATCGCACCCGGGCAGAACATTCGCCTCAAGGGTCAGGGCGCGGGCGGACGCGATCTGCTGATCGAGATCGGCTACAGGCCGCATCCGGTGTTTGAACTGGACGGGCGCGACGTGATCGTGCGGCGCGCCGTGCCGCCGTGGCTGGCGGCGCTGGGCGGAGCCCTCGATGTGCCCACTCTCGGCGGTTCGGTCAGCCTGAACGTGCCGGCGGGTTCGGGGAGCGGCAAGCGCCTGCGGCTTCGCGGTCGCGGCCTTGCGGGAAAGCCCGCCGGCGACCAGTTCGTGGTGCTCGAGGTGCGGGCCCCGGCAGCGGAGAACGACGCACAGCGTCGCGCCTACCGGGATCTGGCAGCGGCTTTTGGCGAAACCGTGGCGCAGGATGCGCCCGCGCAGGCTCCCTGAGCAGCAGAGGCCGCGTCCTGAAACGCGCGCTGCGTCGTGTCGCTCAGTTGCCGTCGACAGCCTCGGCTTCCACTGTGGCTTCCTGGCCTGGCTTCGGGGCCGTCCGGTAGCCGTAAAAACCGCTCAGAATCTTCTCCAGCCCCGCGTACTCCGCCGCCGTCGCGGGCTCGAAACGGGGGGCACCCAGCTCGGCAAGGACGTCATAGAGCTCGGCGTCCTCGTGCAGTGTTTCAAGTGCCTTGGCGACCGAGGCCACGTCTTCGGCCGGTACCTTGGGAGATGCGGTGAACGCCTTGCCCGGCAGCGGCCTGGTGCGGGCGAGCGTGGGCAGGTTGTAATAGGTTTCGGCCAGATAGCCGGGCACCATCGCGCCCTGTACTTCGCCGGCGAACACCATTTCCACGCCGTCGCGCCAGGAAATCGCCTCGGAGCGGATATCCGGTTGGGCCAGGGGGTTGTTGCCGTACATCTCGCCGAGCAGCGCGAAACCGAGGCTGGGAGAGGGCATGCAGGCAACCGGCATGCCGATCAGGGCGCGGACATTCTCGCCCTCCAACTCGGGCTGACCGAGCAGCGCGTAGACCGTGGGCTGGGCATTGCGCGCGACCGGCACGAAACCAAAGCGCTGGATGCGGAAGTCGACGAAGTGCGGGTCGTCGAAGGCAAAGTCCACCGGGCTGTTGTTCCTGAGGTCGCGCCAGTAGGTGTGATAGTTGCGCGAGACAACCAGCTGGAAGCGGTGGCCGGTGGTGCGGCTCAGATAGTCGATGAGCGGTTTGTAGACTTCCTGCGCCTGGTCGGGTGGGTACATGGGCTCGACCGCAAGGCGATAGTTGGCAGCCAGCGCTCCCGCTGCAGGTACCAAGCCCAGGACCAGCACAACGCCCAATGCGAGAACGATCCGCTTCACGATTCCTCTCCCGAGTGTTGGTACTTTCCCGGATAGCTCCGCCGCAGATCCTGCCGCGTGCGATCTCTGGTGTTGGCTCCAAGTAGACACGCATGCGCGGGCCGACGCAACCGGATCGGAGATCAGCAGGCCCGGCACGGCAATGCCAACGAAAAGGGCGGTTCGGCGGTGCTGCGATGGATGCGGTTCGCGCCCGCCCCGCGCTGATGCACGCCCGCCAACGGCCGCCTTGTCAGCGAGACCAAAAAATCGCTACAATGCCGCGCTCGCATGGGGCCATAGCTCAGCTGGGAGAGCGCGTCGTTCGCAATGACGAGGTCGGGAGTTCGATCCTCCCTGGCTCCACCACTATAAAGCCTGCAAGTTCAATGACTTGCGGGCTTTTTTCTTTTTGATCCTGCCACAGGGTGGCCTGAGTTTCCGGACGGAACAAGTTCTCGTTTGCCCCGGATTTGTCCCAATGGAACGACGCCATTGCGCGCCTTACCCGGGACGACGCGATAGAACACGGCCTAGCACGGCACCCGGAAAATGGCTTGGCGGAAGAGGCTTCGGGCATGTGTTCCGCTCCTTGCCTAGGAACTTGAAAGCGTCCTCAAAGTCTTGGGCGGCGTCTCCACAAAGCCTGCGCTCACCGTCAAGGCAGGCACGTATCCCGGTTCCGGCTCGCCTCGCGTCCAACTGGCGCTGGAAGGTTGACGACAGTCTCGGGAACCTCCTGCGCGAATTCGACGGCGAATTCCGGCCCAGGTTCTTCGACGATGGTGGGAGGCGTAACCTTGGGAAGGATCGCGGGAAGTAGCGGGACCAACCTTCCAGCGGTACACCGGCGTGACGCCAGGCAGGATGTTCACGCAGGCGGTTGCTGCCCGGCCAGGTCGTCGGTGAAGCGCTGCGCCGCGTTTCCGTTGGGGCAGCTGCTTCAAACCAGCAGCTCGGGCAGGCATCGGATCACCAAGCCAAGGAGTCCGTGTACGGCAGCGGTGAAGACGCGGCACTGCCACAGGAGCCGTCACAGGCGCTTCAGCCCGGAAAAGCAGAAGGGCCAGTGCCGTAAGACACTGACCCTTCAGTCATTCTTGTGGCGCGCCCGGAGAGATTCGAACTCCCGACCCCCAAGTTCGTAGCCTGGTGCTCTATCCAGCTGAGCTACGGGCGCACAAGACGTGAAATTATGCGGAGATCGATGCTGTTCGTCAAGATCGAGGTGATCCGCACGCTCAGAAAAGAAACCAGCCGCTTCGACGGTTTCGCCGCCGCGCAAGGCGCGAGGAGAAGTGGGCGGGAAATCTGCGCCACCACCCGCTGAACGCCAAGCGGAAAGTCATTTCGTGGTGCCCAGGAGAGGACTCGAACCTCCACGGTTTTACCCGCTAGTACCTGAAACTAGTGCGTCTACCAATTCCGCCACCTGGGCAAGGTGTCGAACCGCTCGCCGAGCCGGCGGGCGAGCCGCGCAATTTACGGCGTCGGCCGGGTTCTGTCAACAGGACCGAGGGTATCCGTGGCGTTTCGTTCCCGCCCATCATCGAGCACCCGCAGGTCGATGCTGGCATAGCGGCCCTGGGCGTCGATGGCCACGAGCCGCTGCGGGCCGGCCTGGTCGAATCGCAGTTGCACGGTGCTGCCGCTGCGGCTGTGTGCCACAAGGCGTCCATCCAGCAGCCACTGCACGGTCTCGCCGGTACCCAGTGCGCGCAGGGTGACCTCCGGGGCGCGCTGCCGGTTGCCGGGGCTGCGCAGCACCGCGCCGTCCACCAGGCCGACGATCTGCAGCGCCTGTACGGGTTCTGCGGTGTCGACGCAGTCCGGGGCCAGCGCCGGCAGGGTCGCCTGGCGGCGCTCGCCCGCCGCCAGCCAGGGCAGGACCAGGGGTGGCCACGGAGCGAGGCTGGCCAGCTCGTCCGCGTGCGGGCGGCTGCACGCATCGCCCAGGCGCTGGCCGCTGTGCCGGTCGCGACGGTAGGAGACGGGTGCGGGTGCCGCATGCGTCGGGCCGGGCAGGGTCGGTGGAATCGTGCCGTCCAGCACCCAGGCGGCGTGCCGGCGCACGCAGTGTTCGGGAAGCGTGGCGTCCTCGCGCTGGCCCAGCGGCCAGCAGATCGTGGCGGTGCCGACGCTGGCCGGTGCGGATGACGCCGCGGCCTGCAGCGTTCGCGGAAGCATGTCGTTGATGGCGAACAGCAGGGGCAGGGCGGTGATGGCACCGTACTGGCCGGGCAGCGGCGTGCCGTCGGGGCGGCCGATCCATACGCCGATGATCGCTCCCGGCGCGGCACCGATGGCCCAGGCGTCGCGGAAACCGTAGCTGGTGCCCGTTTTCCACGCCAGGTTCGCGCGGCGCGAGGTGTCGATGCGTTCTTCCAGCGTGCCGGGGCGGGCGGTGTCGGAAATCATCTGGCGCACGATCCATGCGGCACCGGGCGAGAGCAGGCGGCGTTCCCGCAGGGGCTCGTTGGCGATCAGGCGCGGGCGCGCGGCGAGGCCCTCGCGCTGCAGCGCGGCGTAGGCACCGACGAGATCCTCCAGGCGTGCCTCGGTGCCGCCCAGGATCATCGCCAGATTCGGTTCGCTGCCGCGCGGCAGGCGCAGCGGCGCGCCGGCATGCGCCATGCGCGCGCTGAAGCGCGCCGGGCCCACGGCGTCGAGCAACGCCACGGCCGGCACGTTGAGCGATTCGCGCAGCGCGTCGTGTGCGGCGACGGGGCCGCGAAAGCGCTGATCGAAGTTGCCCGGACGGTAACCGCCGAACGCCTGCGGCGCGTCCACCAGCAGGCTCTGCGAGTGGATGAGGCCGTCGTCGAGCGCCAGCCCGTAGAGGAATGGCTTGAGGGTGGAGCCGGGCGAACGCCAGGCGCGCGCCATGTCGATGTGGCCGAAGCTGGCATCGTCGCCGAAGCGCGCGGCACCGACGTAGGCCAGCACTTCCATGCTGTCGGTTCGGGCAACGATGACCGCGGCCGAGGTGCGCGGTGGCAGGCGATCGACCCAGTCGGCCACGCGCGACTCGATGCGCACCTGGAGGTCGGCATCCAGCGTGGAGCGGATGCGGCGGCTGCGCGGATTGTCGCGGCGCAGGCGTTCGGCCGCGAGCGCGGCGTGCAGGGGCGGCTGGAGCCGGCGCGCCGAAACCTGCTCGACGCGCGCGTCGGCGACGTCCGCCGCGCGCCATGCGCCCTGCGCGACCATGCGATCGAGCACCTTGTCGCGTGCCCGCTGCGCGCGTTCCGGCCAGCGGTCCGGGCGCAGCCGACTGGGCGACTGCGGCAGCACCGCGAGCAGGGCGGCTTCGGCCCGGGAGAGTTCCGAGGCCGGTTTGCCCAGATAGCCGTAGCTTGCCGCCTGCACGCCTTGCAGGGTTCCCCCGAAGGGCGCGTAGTTGAGGTAAAGGGTGAGGATCTCGTCCTTGTCCAGGTGCCATTCGAGCTGCAGGGCGCGCGCCATCTGGCGCAGCTTGCCGCTCCAGGAATGCGGAATCGGCTCGATCAGGCGCGCAACCTGCATCGTCAGCGTGGAGCCGCCCGAGACGATCTTCCGATGCCACAGCGCCTGCACCGTGGCACGCAGGGTCGCAAACGGGTTGATTCCACGGTGGCGGAAGAACCAGCGGTCCTCGTAGGTGATGAGAGCCTGGAGATACAGCGGCGAGACTTCCGTGGATTCGACCGGATAGCGCCACACGCCTTCGGCGTCGGCAAAGGCGCGCAGCGGCGTGCCGTCATGTGCCAGCACCACGCTCGCGCCATCGCGCTGGATGTCGGGCAGGGGTAGCGGGAACGCCCGGTCCAGGGCGAGCAGGGACGCCGCCAGCAGCAGGGCCGCGAGCAGCCATCGCGCGGCGTGGAAGGTGGAAACAGGACGCATCGCGAAAGACTGCCACGACCGCGGGTCGGAAATCATGGCGGTTCCCGGGCCAATCGTGCCGGTGGCTGAATCGCGGGACGCCGCCGCACGCCGGGCGGCTTGGCACGCGCGCGACGGGGGTTTAGCGTGCCGGCAGGTGATGGCAGGAAGGAGGTGTGTCGTGAAAGCATGGATCGGATCGGTGGCAGTCCTGGCGGCCGCGCTCGCGCTGTCAGGGTGCGCCAGCCGCGGCGGAACGGCGGCGGAGGCGCCTCAACGCGACTGTTTTTCCTCGGGCCGGGTGTCCGGCTTCACGCCCGTGGACGCCACCACGGTGCGCCTGCGCGTGGGCGTGAAGGACGAGTACGAGCTGACCCTCCTGGGCTACTGTCCCGACGTGGACTGGACCCGGCGCATCGCGCTGCGCAGCGTGAGCGGCTCGTCGATGATCTGCACCAGCGATGCGATGGGCTGGGAGATCGTCGTGCTCGACCGGCCCGGCATTGGACCCGATTCCTGCCGCGTGCGTGCGATTCGAAAGCTGGAGTCCGAGGTCCGCGTCCAGCCCTGACCGATCGGCGCAGCGGGTGCCGGCACCCGGATGGCGATGCGCTGCCGATGGCGCGGATGCGTGCTTTGCCTTCCGGGTGCGGTCGATGATCCAATAGGCGGTCGGCTTGCGGGTAAACGGCCGAAAACTCCTCCCCGTTTTCATGGATTCGCGCCGTGTCCTTCTTTTCTTCCGTGGCCCTCGCCCCCGACGATCCCATCCTGGGCCTGACCGATGCCTGGCTCGCCGATCCGCGCAGCCCCAAGGTGAATCTCGGGGTGGGCGTGTATTACGACGCCGACGGCCGGCAGGTCTTGCCCGAGTCGGTGATGCGCGCCGAAGCCACTCTGACCGCCCGGCGCAGGGCGCGCAGCTACATCCCCATCGACGGGCTGCCCGATTACGACAGCGCCACCCAGCGCCTGGTGTTCGGCGAGGACTGCGCTGCCGCAGCCGAAGGGCGGGTGGTGACGGCACAGACGCTGGGCGGCACCGGCGCGCTGCGCGTGGGTGCCGATTTCCTCAAGGCGACGCTGCCTTTCGCGAAGGTGGCCATCAGCCAGCCGAGCTGGCCCAACCACCAGGTCCTGTTCCGCGCCGCCGGCTTCGAGATCGGCAACTATCCCTATTACCACGCAGACAGCCACGGGGTGGATTTCGACGCCATGCTGGCGGCGCTGCTGGCCATGGATGCCGGCACCGTGGTGCTGCTGCACGCCTGCTGCCACAACCCGACCGGGGCCGATCTTTCCACCGCGCAGTGGCGCGAAGTGGCCGGCACGGTGCGCGATCGCGGCTTGCTGCCGTTCGTGGACATGGCCTACCAGGGCTTTGACCGCGGCATCGCGGAGGATGCGCAGGGCATCGCGATCCTTCTGGAGGCGGGTGTGGAAAACCTGCTGGTGGCCAACTCCTGTTCCAAATCGTTTTCGCTTTACGGTGAGCGCGTCGGCGCGCTGTCGCTGGTGTGCGCCTCGGCCGATGAGGCCCGGCGCGTGCGTTCGCAGGTCAAGCAGACCATCCGCGCGAACTACTCCAACCCGCCGACCCACGGCGCGGCGCTGGTGGCGACGATCCTTGGCGACCCGGACCTTCGCGCCCAGTGGGAGGAGGAGGTCGGCCAGATGCGCGGGCGCATCAAGGCGATGCGCAACGGCCTGGTCGCGCGGCTGGCGGCGCTCGGGCATCCGGAGTTCGCATTCATCAACCGCCAGGCCGGCATGTTCACCTATTCGGGCCTGAGTCCGGCCCAGGTGCAGCGCCTGCGCGATGAGTTCGCCATTTACGCGGTGTCGTCCGGACGCATCTGCGTCAGCGCGCTGAACGAGGCCAACCTCGACTACGTGGCGGATGCGATCGCGCGGGTGGCCGGATGAGGGCGGATGTGCCGATCCTGACGATCGACGGCCCCTCCGGGTCGGGCAAGGGCACGATCAGCCGCATCGTGGCGCAGCGGCTGGGCTGGCACTATCTGGATTCGGGCGCGCTGTACCGCGCGGTCGGAGTCGCCGCGGGCTGGGCCAATGCCGACCTGTCCGATCCGGCCGCGCTCGCGCGGCTGGCCCGCGACACCGTGATCGAGTTCCGTACCGACGGCAGTGCCGAACCGCGGGTGCTGGTCGATGGCACCGATGCGACCGACGAGTTGCGCACTGAAACCGCCGGCGCGGCGGCCTCGGCCATCGCCGCCGTGCCCGAAGTGCGCGCCGCGCTGTTCCAGAAGCAGCGCGATTTCCTGCGTCCGCCGGGACTGGTGGCCGACGGGCGCGACATGGGCACCGTGGTGTTCCCGGAAGCGGCGCACAAGGTGTTCCTGTCGGCCAGCGCCGAGGAACGCGCCCGCCGCCGGCATAAGCAGTTGAGTGATAAAGGACTTGAGGTTACAATTGACGTCCTGCTGCGCGAAATCCAGGCGCGCGATGCGCGCGATGCGCAACGCGTTGTGGCACCGTTGAAGGCAGCGCCCGATGCGGTTCTCGTGGATTCCACTGGCATCCCCGTCGAAGCAGTCGTCGAACGGGTCCTGGCGATGGTCACCTCGCCGGGACGCTGATTTCGTTACGGCACCTCGCTTGGCGTCGGAGGTTTTCGTGTTGCAGGAGGTCCCGGGGCCGGGCGGCCGCCGGGTGTTTTTTCTTTTCAACCAGGTGGGTCGCGTGCGCGTGGCCCGTGTGTCCAACCGAGTAAACATCCAATGACTGAATCATTCGCAGAACTGTTCGAAGAGAGCGAAAAGCTGTCCAAGCTCAAGCCCGGCGCCATCGTGATCGGCGTCGTGGTGGACGTACGCAACGACGTGGTCGTGATCAACGCCGGACTCAAGTCCGAGGGCATCGTCCCGATCGAACAGTTCCGTAACGAGGCCGGTGAAATCGACGTGGGGATCGGCGACGAGGTCAAGGTCGCCCTCGACTCCCTCGAAAACGGCTTCGGCGAGACCGTGCTCTCGCGCGAGAAGGCCAAGCGCGCCATGGTGTGGGACGAGCTCGAAGAGGCCATGGAGGCCGGCGAGATCATCACCGGCCGCATCAGCGGCAAGGTCAAGGGCGGCTTCACCGTCGACGTCAAGGACGTGCGCGCGTTCCTGCCTGGTTCGCTGGTCGACGTGCGCCCGGTGCGCGACCCGGTCTATCTCGAGGGCAAGGAACTCGAGTTCAAGATCATCAAGCTCGATCGCAAGCGCAACAATGTCGTCGTCTCCCGCCGCGCGGTGGTCGAGAGCGAGCATTCGGAAGAGCGCGAGCAGCTGCTCGAGCGCCTGCAGGAAGGCGCGATCGTGGACGGCGTGGTCAAGAACCTCACCGACTACGGCGCGTTCGTGGACCTGGGCGGCATCGATGGTCTGCTGCACATCACCGACATGGCGTGGAAGCGCGTGCGCCACCCGTCCGAAGTGGTGGAAGTGGGCCAGGAAATGAAGGTGCGCGTGCTCAAGTTCGACCGCGAGCGCAACCGCGTGTCGCTGGGCCTGAAGCAGCTGGGCGAGGATCCGTGGGACAACATCGCCCGCCGTTACCCGACCGGCGCGCGCCTGTTCGGCAAGGTGTCCAACGTCACCGACTACGGCTGCTTCGTCGAGATCGAGCCGGGCGTCGAGGGTCTGGTGCACGTGTCGGAAATGGACTGGACCAACAAGAACGTCAATCCCTCCAAGGTGGTGCAGGTGGGTGACGAGACCGAGGTCGTGGTCCTGGACGTGGACGAGGAGCGTCGCCGCATCTCGCTGGGCATCAAGCAGACCCGCTCCAACCCGTGGGAAGCTTTCGCCGCCATCTTCAAGAAGGGCGACAAGGTCTCCGGCCAGATCAAGTCGATCACCGACTTCGGCATCTTCGTGGGCCTGGACGGCGGCATCGACGGCCTGGTGCACCTCTCCGACATCTCCTGGAACGCCACCGGCGAAGAGCTGGTCCGCCAGTTCAAGAAGGGCGATACGGTCGAGGCGGTGGTGCTGGCGGTCGATCCGGAGCGCGAGCGCATCTCGCTGGGCGTCAAGCAGCTCGAGCAGGATCCGTTCGGCCAGTACATGGCCGCGCATCCGAAGGGCAGCGTCGTCACCGGCACGGTGAAGGAAGTCGATCCCCGTGGTGCCACGATCGAGCTGGCCGAAGGTATCGAGGGCTATGTGCGCGCCAACGACATCGCCAAGGAGCGTGTCGAGGACGCCACCCAGCACCTCAAGGTCGGTGACGAGGTCGAGGCCAAGTACATCGGCCTGGATCGCAAGGGACGCACGCTGCAGCTCTCCATCCGCGCCAAGGACGACGCCGAGCTGGCGGAGACCCTGGCCGAGTACCAGAGCGCCTCCGGCGGCACCACCAAGCTGGGCGCGCTCCTGCGCGAGCAGCTGGGCGGCAAGTCCGAGTAAGCGTTGCAGGGTTTCGGCATGATCCGGTTCGCCGGGTCATGCCGGGCCCGGTTCCATGTGTTGCACCATCCCTGGGGGGGAATGCGTCATGACCAAGTCCGAACTCATCGAGATTCTTGCCGCGAGGCAGGTTCACCTGAAGTCCGATGACGTGGACCTGGCCGTCAAGACCCTGCTGGAGCAGATGAGCGCTTCGCTCGCCAATGGTGACCGCATCGAGATCCGTGGTTTCGGCAGCTTCTCGTTGCACTACCGTCCGCCGCGCATCGGGCGCAATCCCAAGACCGGCGAATCCGTGGCCCTGCCGGGCAAGCACGTGCCCCATTTCAAGCCGGGCAAGGAGCTGCGCGAGCGGGTCAACGCCGTGGTGCCGCTGCCGCAGGACGCCGGCGCCGACTGATTCCATGCCGGCAGGGCGCGTCGCGCCCGATCCGTTCATGGCCGATCCGAGCGCAGCCTGCGGCCCATGCCGGCAATCGGCTAAGCTTGAGGGGATGTTTTCCCCGCGAGGCCCGGCATGCGTCTTCTATCGCTGATACTTGCCGCCGCATTCCTGCTGGCGGGCATTGTCTTTGGTGCCCTCAATCCAATCGACGTGGTACTCGACTTCTACAGCTGGCAGGTCGAAGTGCCGCTGGGCGTGGCGCTGATCGGGGCCTGCCTGGGCGGAGCCTTGATCGCCGCACTGGTGCTCTGGGTTGCCGTGATCTGGCCGCAGCAGCGGCGCATTCGCGCCTTCGGGCGGGATCGCCGGGGCACCACCGCGCTCGCTCCGTCCACCCCGACGGCGTTTCCAGAAGATCCATGAGCCCGGCGCTGCAGTCGGTCTGGTGGGTGCTGGCGCTGCTGCCGGTGGCGGCGCTTTCCGGCTGGCTGATCGGGCGGCGCGGTGCGGAGCGGCGCGGTGGCCAGCGCGTCAGCCGCCTGTCGTCGAACTATTTTCGCGGCCTCAACTTCCTGCTCAACGAGCAGCCCGACAAGGCCATCGAGGTCTTCCTGCAGATCGCCGAAGTCGACAAGGACACGGTGGAAACCCACTTTGCGCTCGGCAACCTGTTCCGCCGTCGCGGGGAAGTGGATCGCGCCATCCGCATCCACCAGAACCTCATGGAGCGCCCGCGGCTGACCGAGGCGCAGCGGGTCCAGGCGGTGCTGGAACTGGGCGAGGACTTCATGCGCGCCGGGCTGCTGGATCGCGCCGAGGCGCTGTTCATCGACCTGGGCCAGTTTGATCAGGTCGCCCCCAAGGCCTTGCGACACCTGATCTCGATCTACCAGCAGGAGCGCGACTGGCCCAAGGCGATCGACCATGCGCGCCGCTACGAGGCGGCCACCGGCGAGCCGATGGGACGCCTGTTGGCGCAATTCCATTGCGAACTGGCCGAGGCGGCGCTGGCGCGCAAGGACACCGCGGCCGCAGTGGCCCACCTGCGCGATGCCGCCGAGGTCGATTCGCACAGTGCGCGCGCCGGGATCATCGAAGGACGCATGGCGCTCGATGCGGGCGACGATGCGGGCGCGATCCGCGCCTTCGAGCGGGTGGCGCGACATGACGTGGATTACTTGCCCGAAGTACTCCAGTCGCTGCTCGGGGCCTGGGAGCGCCTCGGCGAGCGCAGCCGAGCGCGCGCCTTTCTGGCCGAGATGGTGGAGCGCTCCGCCGGCGTCTCGCCGATGCTGGCGCTGGCGCGGCTGATACAGGAAGACGATGGCGATGCGGCTGCCGCACAGTTCCTGATCCGCCAGCTGCAGCGCCGACCTTCGGTGCGCGGCCAGAACGCGTTGATCGACCTGGGCCTGCGGCGCACGGATCAGGATTCGGAGGCCACCCTGCGCGTGGTGCGCGAGCTGAGCGAGCAGCTGGTGGCCAGCGCCGCCGCCTACCGCTGCGGCCACTGCGGCTTCGGCGCGCGCGCGCACCACTGGCAGTGCCCGAGCTGCAAGCGCTGGGGCACGGTGCGGCCGGTCCACGGTGCATTCGGCGAATGATGGCACCGCCCGCGCTGGACGCGCTCCTGCTCGTCATCGGATGCCTCGTCACGAGCGCGGCGTTCACCGTGCTGGCGCTGCGCTATGCACGCTGGCACCAGCTCCTGGATCTGCCCGGCCAGCGCCGCAGCCACAGCGCGCCCACCCCGCGCGGCGGTGGCATCGCCATCGTGCTGACGCTGCTCCTCGGGATGACGCTGCTCGACTGGCCACAGCCGCGCGTGCCGCTGGCGCTGGGTGTCGCGCTGCTGTCCGTGGCGCTGGTGGGATGGATCGACGACCACCGGCCGCTGTCGGCGCGCGTGCGCATCGTGGTACACGCGCTGGCGGCGCTCGTGCTGGTCGGCGTCTGGCTGCCGCTGGCGGGCGCTGCGGATACGGCCCTGGTCCTGCCGTTCGCCGCCCTGGCGGTGTTCTGGCTGGTCGGCTGCATCAACGCGTGGAACTTCATCGACGGCAGCAACGGGCTGCTGGCGAGCCAGTGCCTGTGGCTGGGCCTGGCGCTGGCCTGGGTGCTTGCGGGCGTGGAAGGCGAGGCTGCGCTGCTGGCGCGTCCGCTGGCCGGCGTGTCGCTGGCGCTGGCGGGTGCCTGCGCGGGGTTCCTTCCCTTCAACGCGCCGCGCGCGGCGATCTTCCTCGGGGACGTCGGCAGCGGGGCGCTGGGGCTGGCGTGCGGCGCGCTGCTGCTCGCCGCGCTCGTGCTCGCGCCGGGGCGCGCCGCGTGCCTGCTGATCCTGCCTTCGGCCATTCTGGTGGATGCCGGACTTACGCTGGCGTGGCGCGTGTACACGGGACGGCGTTGGTACACTGCGCACCGCGAACACCTCTACCAGTGGCTTGTCCGCTCCGGGTGCAGCCATGCGGCGGTGGCGCTGGGCTATCTGGCCTGGAATCTTTTCGTCGTGCTGCCCGCCTGCGCCGCCGCATGGCGGTGGCCCGAGGCGGCACCGGCCATCGCCGGCGCGGTCCTGCTGCTGGCGGCCGTGCTCTGGTGGCAGGGCAAATCGATGCTGCGGCGGCGCGCGCGAATCAAGGGATTGATCCGATGACCTACAAATCGCTGATTGGCGGCATCCACCCGCGCCTGGCCGTGGTCCTGCACGACCTGGTCATGGTGTGGCTGGCCTGGTACGTGGCCAACGTGCTGCGCTTTGCCTTCGTGCCCGATGCCGAGCCGGTGCCGGTGTTCGCGCCCGAGCTTCCCGTGGTGCTCGGCGCGCAGGCGCTGGTGCTGTGGTGGACGGGCCTGTACCGCGGCCTGTGGCGCTTCGCGAGCATGCCCGACATCTGGAACATCGCCCGTGCCGCCGCCCTCGGCGCGCTGTTCATCGCGCTCGCGGTGTTTCTGGTCAATCGCCTCGACGGCGTGCCGCGCGGCGTGCTGATCATCTATCCCATCCTGCTCATGCTGCTGCTGGCCTCGCCGCGCCTGGCCTATCGGCGCTGGAAGGACAGCCGCTACGGTGCCGACTCGCGCGTGCCGCCGCGGCGCGTGCTGGTGCTGGGCGGCGGCAGTGCGGGCGAGTCGCTGATCCGCGAGCTGCGGCGCGAGAACCTGCTGCGCCCGGTCGGCATCCTGGACGACAACCGCACCCTGCGCGGCGGGCGCATCCAGGGCGTGCCGGTGCTGGGCGGGCTGGATCGCCTGCAGGAAATCTCGCGTGAAGTGGCCGCGGAGATGCTGCTGATCGCCATGCCCAGCATCAACAACCAGCAGATGCAGCGGGTGGTCGGGCTGTGCGAGGCCACCCGGCTGCCGTTCCGCACCGTGCCCCGGCTCAAGGACGTGATCGAAGGGCGTTCGGCCTTCAACCAGCTCAAGGAAGTGGCGATCGACGACCTCCTGGGGCGCGATCCCGTCTCGCTCGACTGGACCGCGATCCGTACCGGCCTCACCGGGCGGCGCGCGCTGATCTCCGGCGGCGGCGGCTCGATCGGTTCGGAACTGTGCCGGCAGGTGGCGCGGCTGGGCGTGGAATCGCTGTGCGTGGTCGAGCTGTCCGAGTACAACCTCTACCGCATCGAGCAGGAGCTGCGCGCCGAATTCCCCGAGCTGATTCTCACCGTGGTGCTGGGCGACTGCGGCGATCCGGCCGTGGCCGAGCACGCGCTGGCGCTGTCGCGCCCGCACACCGTCTTCCACGCCGCGGCCTACAAGCACGTGCCGATGCTGGAAGAGCAGTCGCGCGAGGCCTTCCGCAACAACATCCTGTCGACCCAGACCCTGGCGCTGGCCGCGATCCGGCACCAGGTCGAGAGTTTCGTGCTGATTTCCAGCGACAAGGCGGTCAACCCGACCAACGTCATGGGCGCGAGCAAGCGCGTCGCCGAAATGGTCTGCCAGGCGCTGGCGCGCGACAACCTGATGCGCTTCATCACGGTGCGATTCGGCAACGTGCTCGATTCCGCCGGCAGCGTGGTGCCGCTGTTCCGCGAACAGATCCAGCGCGGCGGCCCCGTCACGGTGACCCACCCGGAAGTCACGCGCTACTTCATGACCATTCCCGAGGCCTGCCAGCTCATCCTGCAGGCCGCGACCCTGGGCGACGGCGGCGAGATCTTCGCGCTCGACATGGGCGAGCCGGTGCGCATCGCCTACCTCGCCGAGCAGATGATCCGTCTCGCCGGCAAGCAGCCCGAGCGCGACATTTCCATCGTCTACACCGGCCTGCGCCCGGGCGAAAAGCTGTTCGAGGAACTGTTCCACCCGCAGGAAAGCTATCACCCCACCGCGCACGCCAAGATCATGCTGGCCCAGCCGCGCGATCTTCCCGGGGTGTCGCTGGACCAGGCGCTGCACCAGGCCCGCCAGGCCGTGTTGCGCTATGACCAGGGTGCACTCGAAGCCCTGCTGCGCCAGCTCGTGCCCGAGTACACCCGCGAGCCGGCGGCACAGGTGGTGGCGATCGGCCACCGGGCCAAAGGCGCGGGCGCGGCATGATGGGCGCAGTGGACTTTTCGCGCGTGCGCAAGGCGGTGTTCCCGGTCGCGGGCCTGGGCACCCGGTTTCTGCCGGCCACCAAGACCGTTCCCAAGGAAATGCTGCCGGTGGTCGACCGGCCGCTGATCCAGTACGCGGTGGACGAGGCTGTCGCGGCCGGCTGCGACACCCTCGTTTTCGTCACCAACCGCTACAAGCACGCCGTGGCGGATTATTTCGACACTGCCTACGAGCTGGAGCATCGCCTGGAGAAAGGCGGCAAGGACGACCTGCTGGAGCTGGTGCGCAACGTGCTGCCCTCGCACGTTCGCGCCGTGTTCGTGACCCAGCCGCAGGCGCTGGGACTGGGCCATGCGGTGCTGTGCGCACAGCCCGTGGTGCGCGACGAGCCCTTCGCGGTGCTGCTGCCCGATGACCTGATCTGGTCGAAAGGCCCCGGCGCGCTGGCGCAGATGCTGGCGCTGGCGCGGGCGGAGGGTGCCGGCGTGGTCGCGGTGCAGGACGTGCCGCGTGAGCAGACCGGCAGCTACGGCATCGTCGCGGCACCGCACTTTTCCGGTCGCTCCGGGCGTATCGATGCGATCGTGGAAAAGCCGCGCCCCGAGGAGGCGCCGAGCACGCTGGCCGTGGTGGGACGCTACGTGCTGCCGCCGCAGGTGTTCGACTGCCTCGAGCGCGTGCCTGCCGGCAGCGGCGGGGAAATCCAGCTCACCGACGGCATCGCCGCGCTGCTCGCCGAGCATCCCGTGTTGGCCTGCCGCTTCGAAGGCCGTCGCTTCGACTGCGGCAGCCGCATCGGCCTGGTCGAGGCGACCATCCAGTTCGCGCTGGAACACGATGATCTGGCCGAAGACGCGCGGCGCTACATGCGCGCCGCGCTGGACGGCTGAGCCGCGGGCAGGACGCGCGTGGACATCGACGCCATCAATGCGGACGCGGGCCGCAGGCCGCGCGGCGACAGCGCCTGGATGCGGCTCGCGCTGGAGCTGGCGGATCAGGCGGCGGGCGCGGGCGACGAAGTGCCGGTCGGCGCGCTGCTGGTGTCCGCTGATGGCCGCCTGCTCGCCACGGGCACCAATCGCGTCATTGCCTGCCGCGATCCGACCGCGCACGCCGAGATCGTCGCGCTGCGCGAGGCCGGGCAGCGCCTGGGCAACTATCGGCTCGACGGCTGCACGCTCTACGTCACTCTGGAACCCTGCGCGATGTGCGCGATGGCGCTGGTGCACGCGCGCATCGCAAGGCTGGTGTACGGCGCCGCCAACCCCAAGGCGGGTGCCTGCGGCAGCGTGTTCGACTTGCTGCGCGATCCGCGCCACAACCACCGCGTGATCGTGGACGGCGGCGTGCTGGCGGAAGACGCCGGTGCGCGGCTTTCCGAGTGGTTCCGCGCCCGGCGCGAAGCCCGGAATCGCTGAGCGTGCGGGTATGATCGCGGCAGTGCTCCCGAGGAACCGCACGATGCCCACCTGCCACGACGACAACCTGATCTGGATCGACCTGGAGATGACCGGTCTGGACCCGGCCAACGACAGCATCATCGAGATCGCCACCCTCGTCACCGACTCGCGGCTCAACCTGCTTGCCGAAGGGCCGGAGCTGGCCATCCGCCATCCGCTCGCGCGGCTGGAGGCGATGGACGAATGGAACTGGACCACCCACCGCGCCAGCGGACTGTGGGATCGCGTGCTGGCCTCCGAGGTGGACATGGCCGAGGCCGAGCGCCGCACCCTGGCCTTCCTGGCCCAGTGGGTGCCGGCGGGAAAATCGCCCATGTGCGGCAACAGCATCTGTCAGGACCGGCGCTTCCTGCATCGCCAGATGCCGACGCTGGAGCGCTATTTCCACTACCGCAACCTCGATGTTTCCACCGTCAAGGAGCTGGCGCGACGCTGGGCCCCGGCGATCGCGCAGAACGTCGCCAAGAACGCCGCCCACACCGCGCTGGCCGACATCCGCGAGTCGGTGGATGAGCTGCGCTACTACCGCGGGCATATGGGGGCGCTGTCGGGATTGTGATCCGGTGGAACGCGGTGTAGCGTGCCCGGTGTTATCCCGTGACGAAAGGAATCTGCCTGGTGCATCGTATTTTTCTCGCCTTCCTGCTGGCCTTGGCTCTGGTTACCGCGTCCGTTCCGCGCGCGGAAGCGGCCGCTACCGCGCGCGCCGTAAAGAAGACGATCGAACACAGCCTGAGGCTAGACGGCACCGTTGCGGTGACCGCCGAGGGGCAGGTCGAGGACGTGGTCCTGAAAGACGCCGGGCGGATTCCTCCCGGGGTGGAAGCGTTCGTGCAGGATGCCGTGCGACGCTGGCAGTTCGAGCCAGCGCGTGATGCTGAGGGCCATGCGTTTTCAGTGCGTGCGCCGATGAGCCTGCGCCTGGTTGCCGGTCAGGCTGAGGATGGCGGCCACGTGGTGTCCATCCGAGGCGCTTCTTTTACCGAATACGATCCCGATGACCTGTCCAGCGTGGCCTATCTGGACATGGTTGTACCGCGCTACCCGGACAGGGCGGTGCGCGCCCGCATCGAGGGCGATGCTTACATGGGAGTCAAGGTTGGACGTGACGGGCGCGTCGAAGACGTGGCCACTCGACAGGTGAACCTGCATGCCTATGGCACGGAACGCGTGATGGAAAAGTGGCGCGGCCTGCTGGCCGCGGCCGCGGCCAAGGCGATCCGCGAGTGGACTTTCAGGGTGCCCACCGAAGGTCCGCTTGCAGGCGAGTCCTATTGGCAGGTCATGGTGCCCATCGCATTCCGTCTGCGCGAGAGTCCCGACGAATCGTCGGGCTCCGCGACGCTGTTGTGGACCACCTACGTGCCCGGTCCGAAGCACCAACTTCCGTGGGAGGACCCGTCGGGGCCGTCGGATTCCTCGTCGCCCGACGTCCTGGCGGAGGGAGGCGTGTACATGCGGCATGACGTGCGTCCGCGGATTCGCCTGCTGACCCCGCTGGGCGAGCGCTGATCCGGCGGCGAGCAACACCCGATGGCGAACGCCAATCGGTCGTCCGCCGTGCATGGCTGTCGAGGGGATGGATGCCTTGGTATCGGGCCGTGACAGCCCAACGGGACGGCTTCCAATCAGCACCAAATCCGATCTGATTGGCGACAATCCGGGCGCGTGTTAGCATGCGCGGATGATAACGACTCGCATTCGTGTATGCGCTCTGCTGGCGCTTCTGGCCCTGCCGCTGATGGCCTGGGCGCAGGGGCCGGTTTCCGACATCACCACCGTGGTTCAGCAGACCTGGAAGCTGCTCGACTATGTCGCCACGGATTATCCCGGGGCGGTGAATGCTGGCGTCGTGGTGCACGAGGCCGAGTACCTCGAGCAGCAGGAGTTCAGCGCCACGGTGGCCGCGCAGCTTGAGCGCCTGCCGGACGCCGGACACCTCGCGGCGCTGCGCGAGCAGGCGCAGGGCCTGATGCGGGCGGTCAACGACCGGGTTTCCGCCGAGGAAGTCGCGCAGCGCGCACACGCGCTCGGTGCGGACCTGCTGGCGGCGTATCCGGTGCCGTCGGCACCCGAACGCGCCCCGGATCTGGCGCGGGGCGCGGCGCTGTACCAGCAGCAGTGCGTCTCCTGCCACGGTGCCTCGGGCGCGGGCGACGGCCCCGCCGCCGCCGCGCTCGATCCGCCGCCCATCGATTTCACCGACGCCGCGCGCGCCGATCTGCGCAGCCCGCTGTCGCTGTATCAGGCGACGGCGCAGGGCATCGAGGGCACCGGCATGGTGGGCTATTCCGGCGCGCTTTCCGACGAGGATCTCTGGGCGCTGGCCTACTACGTCGGCACGCTGGCCTATGGTCCGCAGGCCGGGCAGGGCAAGGCGGCGTGGCGCGACCAGCCGCAGCTGCGGGCGCACGTGAGCAGCCTCGAAGAACTCTCCCAGGCGCGCGCCGGCCAGCTTGCCTCCACGTTCGACCTGACCACCGCGCGCGGCGTGCTGGGCTGGCTGCGGCAGAATCCCGCCGCGGTGCTGGAGGCGCCCGCCGGCCTAGCGCTGGCGCGGGCGAAACTTGCCGCCAGCCTCGCCGCGCACCAGGCCGGGCGCAGCGATGAGGCCCGGCACCTGGCCCTTTCCTCGTATCTGGACGGCGTGGAGCCGGACGAGGCGCGGCTGAACACGCGCGATCGCGCCCTGCGCGGACGCATCGAAGCGGCCATGGGCGCGTACCGCAGCGCCCTGTCGGGGCGCGATGGCGATGCCGCGGCGCTGGCCGCAGCGGCCGATGCGCTGCTGGTGGAAGCGCAGTCGGTGCTGGAGGCCGGCAGCTCGAGTCCGGGCACCGCCTTCATCGGCTCCTTCACCATCCTCCTGCGCGAAGGGCTGGAGGCCTTGCTCGTGGTCATCGCGCTGTTGGCCTTCCTGCGAAAGTCGGGGCGTTCGGAACTGGTGCGCCATGTGCATGCAGGCTGGACGCTGGCGCTCGTCGCCGGCGGCGTCACCTGGGTTGTCGCCACCTACTTCATCACCATCAGCGGAGCGAGCCGCGAGGTGACCGAAGGGCTGGCCGCGCTCTTTGCCGCCGTGGTGCTGCTCAGCGTCGGGCTGTGGATGCACCAGAAGAGCATCGGCGGGCGCTGGCAGCAGTATCTCAAGGTGAAAATGAGCGCGGCCTTGAAGCGGCGTTCGGCATTTTTCCTGTTCGTGCTGGCCTTCGTCTCGGTGTATCGCGAGGTATTCGAGACCATCCTGTTCTACGCCGCGCTGTGGGCCGACGGCCACCACCCGTGGATGGTGGCGGGCATGGTTGCCGCGGTCGGCGTGCTGGCGGTGATCGCCTGGCTCATGCTGCGCACCAGCCGGCGCCTGCCGCTGGGGGCGTTCTTCTCGGCCAGTTCGATCCTGATCGCGGTGCTCGCCGTGGTACTGACCGGCAAGGGCGTCGCGGCGCTGCAGGAGGCCGGCTGGTTCAGCCTGTCGCCGGCACCGCTGCCTTCGATCGACTGGCTGGGCATCCATCCGACCTGGGAATCCGCGCTCGCGCAGCTGCTGATGGTGGTGGCGCTGCTCGCCGGCTTCGCCTACAACCGCGTCCAGGCGCGCCAGCACCTGGCGGTCGAGACGCACTGAGCCTGAAATCCGTGCCGGCAGGAGCCGCAGGAACGGTGCAAGGGCGACCCGAGGGTGGCCCTTGCGCATTCTGCGCGCGGTGAATCAGCCGCGGATGCGCCCGCGCAGGGTCTGTTCCGAGTGCGGGCCGACGTCCGCGATCAGCGCGCGCGCGGCGTCGACCCGGCCCCAGGTATTCCACAGCAGCACGCCGCGCACGCGGCCCTGGTCGAGGTAGTAGATGACGCCTTCGCGGTTGGGTTCGACCCAGTCCTCGATCATCTCCAGGCGCGCATCGAGCGTGCCGACCGCCTCGTAGCCCAGGTCGAACAGGTCCGAATAGAAGAACGGCAGTTCGGCGTAGGGTTCGGGCTTGCCGGCCATCGCAAGACCGGCGATGCGGCCGGTGGAGTTGGCGGTGTCCTCGTGCTCCACGCGGCGTCGGCCCAGCGTCTGGCTGGGGAAGTTGGCCACGTCGCCGGCGGCAAAAATGTCGATCACGGTGGTGCGCATGCACTCGTCCACCACGATGCCGTTGTCGATCTGCGCGCCGGCGGCCTCGGCCAGCGCGGTTTCCGGGATGATCCCGAGGCCCGCGACCACGGCATCGGCCTCCAGCGTGCCGCCGTCGTCGAGCACGAGCTTCACCCGCGCGCCGACCTGCTCGCCGTTCGTCACCTTGCGGCCTGCGAGCACGTCGACGCCGTGTTCCCGGTAATAGGCTTCGATGAACCGGCACAGGTCCGCCGGATAAGCGCGCGCGCCCAGCACGGGCTCCGGAAACACCATCGTGACCCGGCAGCCGTGGCCGGCGAGCGCCGCGGCAATTTCCGAGCCGATGAAGCCGCCGCCGATCACCACGATCCGCGCGTTCTTGCCCGCCAGTTCCAGCAGGCGGTGATAGTCGTCGAGGCTGCGGTAGGCGAGGATGCGGTCGCCTTCGAAGGCCGGACGGCGCGCGCTGCCGCCGGTGGCAAGCAGCAGCTTGCCGTATTCATAGCGGTCGCCCCGGTCGTCGGTGACGGTGTGTGCATCGGCATCCAGCGCCACCGCGCGGCGGCCGAGGAAAAGCTGTGCGCCGCTGTCTGCAGTCGGCCGCCAGATACTGTTCTCGCCGGCATCCTTCCACAGCGCCTTGCTCAGCGGCGGGCGGTTGTAGGGCGGATGTTTCTCCGCGCCAATGACGCCGATGGAGGCACCCGGATCGATCTCGTGGATCGCGTGTGCGGCGGCGTCGGCGGTCATGCCGGCACCGATGATGAGGTGGTCGAAGACGTGCTTCATGGCGGTGACTCCTTGGGCAATGCGATGTCACCACGCATTGTCGCGCGGCGCGCGGTGCAGGGGGTAATGCGGGCCTGCCGACGCGGGCCGCATCCCGGGAAAACGAGTGCACGATCACGCTCGCGGGCGGGAAGCGTGAGGCGGTTTCCGGTTTTTCGTTGCGGCGGCGCAACATCGAAAGAGCTTGCGCTTTCCATTCGCTTGCGTATGCTGCGTCCTGCTTCGGCCAAGGGAAACGCCGGGCGATGGCGGCATCGGTGTGCGAGGGAACGGGATCGCACCGGGTCGCCCCATCAGAAGACTCCGGGGAGAACAATCGAATGAAACGTCTTGCTGGCCGGCTCATCGCCGGTCTCGTGCTGCTTGTCGCGACCTGCGCGGCCCATGCCGTGACGGGCGTCGCCTTTGTCCACGGCACCGGCAACCAGACCAATGCGCTGGCCGACTACTGGACTGCGGACATGGTCAACTCGGTGCGTCAGGGCTTGCCCAATCAGGCCAACTACACCGTCATCAACTGCGAATTCGAGCGCTACATGTGGGACAGCCGCGCGGCGGGCTGTCTCGCAGGCCAGCTCACCACCTTCATCAGCGCACGCGGCATCACCGATCTGGTGGTGATCACGCACTCCAACGGCGGCAACGTGATGCGCTGGATCATGTCGAACCCGACGTTCGACAGCCGCTATCCCAACATCATCAGCAAGATCCGCTGGGTCAACGCGCTGGCGCCGTCCTCGGCCGGCACGCCGCTGGCCAATGCGGTGACGGCGGGCAATGTGTTCGAAAAGTCGCTCGGCTGGCTGCTGGGCTACGCCTCGGATGCGGTGAAAATGCAGCAGACCCACTGGATGTCGCAGTACAACGCGCAGAACCTCTACGGCACCACGGGGCGTCCCGCGCTGCCCAAGGGCTTCTGGTCGGTGACCGGCAGCAACGTGCGTTCCGCAGTGTGGACCGCCAACAGCTACTGCGGCGGCTACCAGTACCAGGTCGGTCTCACCATCACCCAGGCCTGGCTCCACTCGTGTTCGGACGGCTTTCTCAACTGCGACAGCCAACGCGCCGCCGGTTCGCGGTGGTTCACCGACACCCAGCGCACCAGCAACGGCTACTACCTCAGCCACCATCAGAGCCGTCGCCAGTGCTTCAACCTCGACGTCATCCTGCGCAACGACCTGTGAGGCCCGCCATGAAGATCATGAAACTCTCACTCCTGGCTGCCGCGATCACGCTGGCTGGCGCGGCCCACGCCGAGACCCTGCAGCTCAAGCGGTCCGCCGGCGACCTGATTCCTTCCAGCCTGATCATGGCCAAGGCGGCCTCGGCCCCGGTGACGGGTGAAACGAAGGCGGTGCACTTTGCCTGGGCGCTGGATGCGGATGACGCACTTTCCGCCTCCGAGCCCTTCCGCGCCGAGAGCCGCGAGTTCTGGACCCAGCTCGACGCCGCCAAGGCGAAGCAGGGCTGGGGCTTCGTTCCCACCGCGGACGGCGCGCTGGTGCGCATCAGCCTGCAGGGCGCGAGCAAGAACCGCTCGCTGCGCGCGGCGGACGTGCAGCTTCGCGTGGATGGCGAGGTGCGCGACAGCGCCTCGGTGATCGAGCACCTGGCCGCCGATGCGGACCTCAAGGCGGTCGGCGCGCAGTTCAGCGACGGCACCCTGGTGTTCCAGCTGGCACCGGGCCTCGCAGGCAAGCGCGTCGATGTGGCCCTGCCGAAATCCGCGGCGGGCGCGTTGATGCACGTGCTCGAACCCAACAGCACCGTGACGATGACGCTGTCCGCCAATGCCGTGCAGGCGATGCCGGGCCAGCGCATCGCGCTGGACGCGCGCTTCCTGGATCAGTCCAAGGCGCGCTCGGCGAAGAAAGTGGCCGGGCTCATCACCGCCCCGGATGGCCGCAGTTTCGACCTGGAGTTCCGGCTGGACAAGGCCGGAAACGCCGTCACGCATTTCGACATTCCGGCCGATGCCGGCGGTGGCCTGGAGCCGTGGGAAGTCCACGCCTTCGGCAGCACGCAGCAGGCGAAGAACACCGTGCTGCGCGATGCCCGCACCGCGGTCATGGTGAGCCTGCCGACGGCGCGTTTCACGGGCGAGGCCGAAGTGCTGCGCCGCGACGGCGGCGTGGTGTTCCAGGTGCCGGTGGAAACCGCCGCCGCAGGCCGCTACGAACTGCGCGGCACGCTCTACGGCAGCGATCCTTCCGGTGAACTCAAGCCGATGGCCATCGCGCACGGTGCCCAGGTGGTGTCGGCGGGTTCGGGCGTGCTGGAGCTGCGTTTCACTCCGGACGTGATGAACCCGGCGCTGTCGGCCCCGTATGCGCTGCGCGACCTGAACCTTTCGGACCAGAGCCGCATGAGCCTGTCCGAACAGCGCCGCGAGGCGCTGGATATCGCGGTCCTGCCGTAACCCGATTGCGCGGCCTGCACGCGAACGGCCGGGCCTGGTGCCCGGCCGTTCGCGTTTCGGGTCACGCGATCACGCCCAGCTCGCGGCCGATCCTGGTGAACGCGGCAATCGCGCGGTCCAGGTGCTCGCGCGTGTGCGCGGCGCTCATCTGGGTGCGGATGCGCGCCTGGCCCTGCGCCACCACGGGGAAGAAGAAGCCGATCGCGTAGATGCCTTCTTCCAGAAGGCGCTCGGCGAACTTCTGCGCCAGCGGGGCGTCGTAGAGCATCACCGGGCAGATCGGGTGGCTGCCGGGCTTCAGGTCGAAGCCGGCGGCGGTCATCTTCCCGCGGAAGTACGCGGTGTTCGCCACCAGCTTTTCGCGCAGCTCGCCGGCGGCGTCGAGCATGTCGAACACCTCGATCCCGGCGGCGACGACGTGCGGCGGCAGCGAGTTGGAAAAAAGATAGGGCCGCGAGCGTTGGCGCAGCATCTCGATCACTTCCCTCTTCGCCGTGGTGAAGCCGCCCAGCGCGCCGCCCAGCGCCTTGCCCAGCGTGCCGGTGATGATGTCGATCTTCTCCAGCACGCCGGTGACCTCGGCCGAGCCGCGCCCGGTGGTACCGAGGAAGCCGGTGGCGTGGCATTCGTCGATGTGGACCAGGGCACCGTATTTCTTCGCCAGCGCGGTGATTTCATCCAGCGGGGCGACGAAGCCGTCCATCGAGAACACCCCGTCGGTGGTGATCATGATCGTGCGTGCGCCGTCGGCGCGGGCCTGCTTGAGCTGGGCTTCCAGATCGGCCATGTCGCAGTTGCCGTAGCGATAGCGCTGGGCCTTGCACAGGCGAACGCCGTCGATGATGGAGGCGTGGTTGAGCGCGTCGGAGATGATCGCGTCCTCCGGCCCCAGCAGGGGTTCGAACAGGCCGCCGTTGGCGTCGAAGCAGGCGGCATAAAGAATGGTGTCCTCGGTGCCGAAGAACTGAGCGATGCGCGCTTCCAGCTGCTTGTGAAGGTCCTGGGTGCCGCAGATGAAGCGCACCGAGGCCATGCCGAATCCGTGGCTGTCGAGCGCCTTCTTCGCAGCCTCGATCACGCGCGGGTGGTCGGCCAGGCCCAGATAGTTGTTTGCACAGAAGTTCAATACCTTGCGGCCGTCTTCCAACGTGATTTCTGCGGACTGCGGCGAGACGATGACGCGCTCGCGCTTGAACAGGCCGTCGCGTTCGATGCCGGCCAGTTCATCGGCGTAGCGCTGGGTCAGGGACATGGAAAAACCTCCGCAAAATGACAGGTGCGCACGATAGCATCGGCCGCTTCGTTGAGTTCGCCACCGCGCCTGCGACAATGGCCTGGTCGCGCCCGCTGGCGCGCACACGGGAGGGGCCATGGGTGTGCTCTTGGGCGTCAACGACATCGACGCGGTGCTGGAGCGGCTGCCGTCCACCGAGACCTGGCTGGGAAGCGACGAGCGTGCGCGCCTGGCGGCGATGACCCATCCCCTGCGGCGCGCGCAGTTTCTTGCCGGGCACGGCTACGCCCGCGAGCTGCTGGCGGAAATGGAGGGTGGCCGCGCCGGCGACTGGACGCTGGAGCGCAATGCGCACGGCGCGCCGCTGGCGCTGCGGCGCGGACGGCCGACCGGCCTGCACCTGTCGCTGGCGCACAGCGGCGGGCAGCTCGCCGCTGCCGTCGCGGCGGTGCCGGTGGGCGTGGATATCGAGCGCGCCCTGCGCCAGCGCGACCTGCTGGGGCTGGCCTCGGCCCTGTATGCGCCGGCGTTCGTGCAGGTGCTGGCCGCGGAAGACGATCTGGCGCGCCGCCAGCGCTTCTTTCAGCGCTGGACCCTGGACGAGGCCCGCGCCAAGGCGCTGGGCACCGGCCTGCAGCCCAAGGCGCTGCGAGAGCACGGCTGGGACCGCGCCGCCGATGTCGCGGCCGATGGCTGGACCTGGAACCTTGCCGACGGCTGGCTGGCCCTGTCGCTGCCCGAGCGCGAGCGCGGCCGGATCCTGACGCACTGGTCCGGCCCGGCACCCGAGGCCGCCGCGTTTGGCTGGCGCTGGAGCGGCGGCGTGCTGGTGCCCGAGTGAGCGCGCTGGCGGCGGCTGATACACTTTGCCGATGTCCCTGATCTCCCTGAACCAGCTCGACTACAGCGTGGGCGGGCCGCTCCTGCTCGACCACGTCGATCTCTCCATCGACGCGGGCGAACGCATTGCCCTGATCGGCCGCAACGGCGCCGGCAAATCCACCCTGCTGCGCATCCTGGCCGGCGAGATTCCGCCCGATGACGGGCAGGTTCGCGTGCAAAGCGGCACGCGCATCGCGCGGCTGGAGCAGGAAGTGCCGCCGGGCGCTACGGGCAGCGTCTTCGACGTGGTGTCCGAAGGCCTCGGCAGCGTGGGCGCGGACCTGGCGCTGTTCCATCGCCTGAGCCATGCGGCGGACGTGGATACCCAGGCGCTGGCGGAGGTGCAGGCGCGGATCGAGGCGGCGCACGGCTGGTCGGCCGATCAGCGCGTGGCCGATACGCTCAAGCGCCTGGAGCTTGACGGCGAGGCCGCGTTTTCCAGCCTGTCGGGCGGGATGAAGCGTCGCGTGCTGCTGGCGCGCGCGCTGGTGTGCGCGCCCGACCTGCTGCTGCTGGACGAACCCACCAACCACCTGGACATCGCGGCGATCGACTGGCTGGAGGGATTTCTGGCGAACTGGCCCGGCGCGCTCGTCTTCGTCACCCACGACCGCCGTTTCCTGCGCACGCTGGCCACCCGCATCGTCGAAATCGACCGCGGGCAGGTGAGCAGCTGGCCGGGCGACTTCGACAACTACCTGCGCCGGCGCGAGGAGCGCCTGCACGCCCAGGCGGTGGAAAACGCGCGCTTCGACACCTTTCTGGCCGAAGAGGAGGTCTGGATCCGGCAGGGCATCAAGGCGCGTCGCACCCGCAACGAGGGCCGCGTGCGGCGGCTCAAGGCGCTGCGCAGCGAACGCGCGCAGCGGCGCGAACTGCAGGGCAACGTGAAGATGGCGCTGGCCGAGGCCGAGGCCTCCGGCAGGAAGGTGATCCAGGCGCGCGACGTCGATTTTTCATTCGGCGATGCGCCCATCGTGCGCGGATTTTCCACCACGATCCTGCGCGGCGACCGCATCGGCTTGATCGGCCCCAACGGCAGCGGCAAGTCCACCCTGCTCAAGCTGCTTCTGGGCGAACTGGCACCGCAGCGCGGCGAGATCGTGCAGGGCACCAACCTTGCCATCGCCTATTTCGACCAGTACCGCGCCACCCTGCGCGAGGACTGGAACGCGCTGGACAACGTGGCCGAAGGCCGCGAGTTCATCGAAATTGGCAGCAAGCGCAAGCATGTGCTTGGATACCTTCAGGATTTTCTCTTCACGCCGGAGCGCGCGCGGGCTCCGATCACGCGCCTTTCCGGCGGCGAGCGCAACCGCCTGCTGCTGGCCAAACTCTTTGCCCAGCCGGCGAATCTGCTGGTGATGGACGAGCCCACCAACGACCTCGACGTGGAAACCCTGGAGCTTCTGGAAGAGCTGCTGGCCGACTACGCCGGAACGCTCATTCTGGTCAGCCACGACCGCGAGTTCCTCGACAACGTCGTCACCTCGACCCTGGTGATGGAGGGCGACGGGCGCGTGGGCGAGTATGTGGGTGGCTACAGCGACTGGCTGCGCCAGCGCGAGCTTCCCGCCCAGCCGTCCGCGGCATCGTCGCCAGCGGCCAGCGCGCCGCCCCGCGCGGTCGCTCCGCCGCCCGCCCGCCGCAAGCTCAGCTACAAGGACCAGCGCGAGCTGGACCTGCTGCCGGCGCGCATCGAAGCACTGGAAGCGCAGATCGCCGAACAGAGCCGGGCGATGGGCGAGCCGGCCTTCTTCCGCCAGCCGCACGACGCCGTGACCGCCCATCAGGCCGCGCTCGACCAGACCCGGCGCGAGCTGGACGCCTGCTACGCGCGCTGGGAAGCGCTGGAGGCGCTGGTTTCCTGAGGGAGTCTTCTGCGGTCGCGGGCAAGCCCGCTCCAGGGATGGCGGTGGCTGTGTGCCGATGCCTCCCGTCGGGGGCGCAGGGCCGACCTGCGCGCAGCGTTGCCGTAGGTCGACCCTGCTACATGGCCGACGTCGGCGTAGCCGCGCGCATTGGAAATGCGCTGTAGGAGTGGCCTTGGCCGCGATGGGGGGGCGGGAACGGTGATCGGTGCGGCGTTGACCTGCAGCCCGCGCTGCCCCGAAGCTAGCGCGCCAAAGCCGCGCATCCGCGTCTGGCGCAGGGGAAGACCGCATGGGCGTCAACGTTCCGCTCGTCACCACCTTTGTCGTCTACATCCTGGCCATGGTCGGGATCGGCTTCTACGCCTGGTGGCGCACCCACACCTTGTCCGATTACATCCTCGGCGGGCGCAGCCTCAACCCCTTCGTCACGGCGCTGGCGGCCGGGGCCTCGGACATGAGCGGCTGGCTGCTGATGGGCGTGCCCGGCGCGGTGTACCTCTCCGGCCTGGTGGAAGGCTGGATCGCCGTGGGCCTGATCATCGGTGCCTATCTCAACTGGAAGTTCGTGGCCGCGCCGCTGCGCGTCTACACCGAGCGTGCGGGAAACGCGCTGACGTTGCCGGACTACTTCACCCAGCGCTTTGCCGATGACCGCAGGCTGCTGCGGATCTTTTCCGCGCTGGTCATCCTGGTGTTCTTCGCCATCTACGCCGCCTCGGGCGTGGTCGCCGGCGCGCGCCTGTTCGAAAGCATCTTCGGCATGAGCTACACCAGCGCCCTGTGGGCCGGTGCCTCGGCCACCATCCTCTACACCCTGGTCGGCGGGTTTCTTGCCGTGAGCTGGACCGATACGGTGCAGGCCAGCCTGATGATTCTTGCCCTGATCGTCACGCCGGTCGTGGTGATCGTGCTGCTGGGTGGCCCGGTCCGAAGCCTGGCCTTGGTCGAAGCATTCAACCCCGGCCATCTCGACATGCTGCGCGGTGCCAGCGCCGTCGGCATCGTGTCGCTGCTGGCCTGGGGCCTGGGGTACTTCGGCCAGCCGCACATCCTGGCGCGCTTCATGGCGGCCGATTCCGCCGCATCGATTCCCGCCGCGCGACGCATCGGCATGACCTGGATGATCCTGTGCCTCGCCGGTGCCATCGCGGTCGGCCTGTTCGGCTCGGCGTGGTTCGCCCTGTACCCGAATGCCGAGGTGGCCGCCAACTCCGAGCGCGTGTTCATCGTGCTCGCCCAGACCCTCTTCAACCCGTGGATCGGCGGCATCTTGCTGTCGGCCATCCTGGCCGCGGTGATGAGTACGCTCAGCGCCCAGCTCCTGGTCTGCGCCAGCGCGCTGACCGAGGACTTCTACCGCGCCCTGATGCGCCCGCGCGCCGGGCAGCGCGAACTGGTGTGGGTCGGGCGCATCACCGTGCTGCTGGTCGCGGTGCTGGCCATTGTGCTCGCCAGTGATCCGGAGTCGCGCGTGTTCGGACTGGTCAGCTACGCCTGGGCCGGCTTCGGCGCGGCCTTCGGCCCGGTGATCCTGTTCTCTCTGTTGTGGCGGCGCATGACCCGCAACGGCGCGCTCGCCGGCATGCTGGTCGGTGCCATCACCGTGCTGGCATGGGGGCAGGGCGGCTGGTTCGGCCTCTACGAGATCATCCCCGGTTTCGCGCTGGCCAGCCTGGCCATCGTCGTCGCCAGTCTCGCCGACCGCGCCCCGTCGCCGCAGGTCCAGGCCACCTTCGACCAGGTGCAGGCGGAGCTGGCCGAGCTTGGGCGCGGTTGAGGCCACGGCGCGACGCCGCCGTTTGCATCGCGGGTACCGGCGGATGGCGCACTATCATGGGTTGCGTCGCCGCATCGGTCTTGCGGCCTGACCCGGAGGCCCCGTGCCGAAACGCTCCGTGCCGCCTTCTGCCGACGATATCGCCCTGTTCCACGAGGCGATCGGGCCGGTGCGCAAGCTGGCGGAGGTTGTTGAGGAACCGCCGCGCGCGGACCCGCAGCCGCCGCGGCCGCGCTCGCGCGAGGCGGATGAGGCGCTGGCTTTGCACCAGTCGCGCTTCGCGCCCTTTTCCGCCTCGCCGCTGGGGCCGGGCGACGTGCTCGAATACCTGCGCGAAGGCCATTCGCCACGCCTCCTGCGCCGCCTGAAGCGCGGGCACTACGCGGTGCGCGACGAAATCGATCTGCACCGCATGACCCAGACCCAGGCCGAGTCCGCGCTGCGCGAGTTTCTGGCCGAGGCGCGCCGCGAAGGCCACGGCTGCGTGCGCATCGTGCACGGCAAGGGCCTGCGCTCCGGCGATGCCGGCCCGGTGCTCAAGGCGCTGGTGGACCGCATGCTGCGGCTGCGCTCGGACGTGCTGGCGTTCGCATCCGCGCCGGCACCCGAGGGCGGCAGCGGCGCGGTGCTGGTGTTGCTGGTACGCGGTTGACGCACCGCCAGCGCGCGGCTCCGGCGCTGACGCTCACTTCTTGAAGATGCCGCCGAGCACGCCGCGCAGGATCTGGTTGCCCAGCTTGGTGCCCATGGTGCGCGCGGTCTGCTTGGCCATGGTGTCCACCACGCCCTGGCGGCGTTTGGTGCCGAACAGCCATTCGTTCACCTTCTGCCCCATGCCGCCTTCCTCGGCCTGCGCGGGTTTGCCGCGTGCGGCCTCCTTGGCGGCGGTGGCCTGTTCGCGCGCTGCGGCGGCCTCCTGGGCGCGCCGGGTCAGGATTTCGTGCGCGGATTCCCGGTTGACCGGGGTGTCGTAGCGCAGCCCGATCGGGCTGCGGGCGCGCACCGCGGCGCGCTCTTCCGGCGTGATCGCACCCATGCGGCAGCGCGGCGGGCAAACGACGGTTTTCTCGACCGGCGAGGGGATGCCCTTGTCCATCAGCATCGAGGTCAGCGCCTCGCCGGTGCCAAGCTGGGAAATCGCCTGGACCACATTCAGCGCCGGGTTCTGAACGAAGGTCTCGGCGGCGGTCTTCACCGCCTTCTGGTCGCGCGGAGTGAAGGCACGCAGCGCGTGCTGCACGCGGTTTCCGAGCTGCCCGAGGATTTCGTTGGGCACGTCATCGGGGAACTGCGAGCAGAAGTAGACGCCCACGCCCTTGGAGCGGATCAGCCGGATGACTTGTTCGATACGCTGGCGCAGCGCCGCCGGCGCGTCGTCGAACAACAGGTGCGCCTCGTCGAAGAAGAAGGCCAGGCGCGGCTTGTCCAGATCGCCCACCTCCGGCAGGTTTTCGAACAGCTCCGAAAGCAGCCACAGCAGGAAGGTGGAGTACAGGCGCGGCTTCAGGAACAGCTTGTCGGCCGCGAGGATGTTGATGATGCCGCGGCCGGAAAGGTCGGTCCGCATCAGGTCGGTGAGATCGAGCGCCGGTTCGCCGAAGAAGTGGTTGCCGCCCTCCTGTTCCAGCCGCAGCAGCGCGCGCTGGATCGCGGCGATCGAGGCCGGACTGACCAGGCCGTAGCTCGCCGAAATCGCCTGCCGCTCCTCGCTGGCGAAGGCGAGCAGGGAGCGCAGGTCGTCGATGTCCAGGAGCAGCCAGCCGTTGTCGTCGGCCAGCTTGAACACGATGTCGAGCACGCCCGACTGGATGTCGTTGAGTTCGAGCATGCGCGCGAGCAGGGTGGGGCCGATTTCGGACATCGTGGTCCGCACCGGGTGCCCGTCCTTGCCGTACACGTCCCAGAAGACGGTTGGATTGCCCTCGTTGGCGTAGCCCTCGATGCCGATTTGCGCCACGCGCGCGGCGATCTTGTCATTGCTGCTGCCCGGCACCGCCAGACCGGCGATATCGCCCTTCACATCGGCCATGAACACCGGAACGCCGAGGCGCGAAAAGCCCTCGGCCATCACCATCAGGCTCACCGATTTGCCGGTTCCCGTGGCCCCGGCCACCAGGCCGTGGCGGTTGCCGTACTTGGCCAGGAGATGGACCTGGCCGGATTCGGGGGTGGTGATGGACTTGCCGACGAGGATGGTGTTCACGGGAGGTTTCCGGGTGCGCAGAGAGCCAGCGTCGGATTCTAGCCTGCGACATCGCCGCGCGGGCCGGCACAGGGCGTCTGGTGGATCAATGCCATCGGCCGGAACGGTGCGCATGCTCGGGGCGACGGGTGTTTCCGCCGGGCCTGGCGACGCGGCTCCGGTTCCTGGGGACTGCGGGCTGCTAGAGTGACGCCCCCGCAATTTTCGCCCTGGCCATGATCGACTATGCCCGCTACGACCGCGTTCGCGCGGTTGTCTTTCGCGATGACCGCCTGCGCCTGCTCGACCAGCGCCGGCTGCCGTTCGAGGAGGTGTTCATCGACTGCGAGGATGCCGATGCGGTGGCGCAGGCGATTGCCGACCTGGCCGTGCGCGGCGCGCCGGCCATCGGCATCGCCGCGGCCTGGGCGGTGGTGCTGGCGGCTGGCGCGCTGGGCGAGGTTTCCGCGGCGCAGGCGCGCGTGTCGCTGGTGCCGGTGCTCGATCGGCTCAACGCGGCCCGCCCCACGGCGGTGAACCTGGCCTGGGCGCTGGCGCGGATGCGCGGGGTGCTGGCGGAGGCGGGCGACGATTGGCGCGCGCGCGTGCGCGCCGAGGCGGAGTCCATCGAGCGCGAGGATCTTGCCGCCAATCGCCGCATGGGCGCGCAGGGCGCGGCGCTGATCGCGCCCGGCAGCGGCGTGCTTACCCATTGCAATACCGGTTCCCTGGCCACCGCCGGTTTCGGTACGGCACTGGGCGTGATCCGCGCGGGCGTGGCGCTGGGGCGCATCGCGCGGGTGTTCGCCACCGAAACCCGGCCCTGGATGCAGGGCGCGCGGCTCACCGTCTGGGAACTGCAGCAGGACGGCATCGACGCCACCCTGATCGCCGATTCGGCCGCGGCGCACCTCATGGGCACCGGCCAGGTGCAGTGGGTGATCGTCGGTGCCGACCGCATCACCGCGCAGGGCGATGTCGCCAACAAGATCGGCACCCTGCAGCTGGCCATCGCGGCGCGGCATTTCGGGGTGAAGTTCATGGTGGTGGCACCGTGGTCGACGGTGGACATGGCTACTCGCAGCGGTGCCGACATCCCGATCGAGGAACGCGATCCGGCCGAACTGCTGACCTCCGGCGGCCGGCGCACCGTGGCCGAGGGCGTGCGCGCCCTCAACCCGGTGTTCGACGTGACCCCGGCGGCCCTGATCGACGCCATCGTGACCGAACGCGGCGTGCTGCGCGCGCCGTTCGACGCGGCGCTTCGCGCGGCCGCCGCCTCGGCCTGAGCCCGGTTAGCTTCGCGCGCAGGGCCGACCCCCGCGCAAGTCGGGTCCGGACCGCGCGCGTGGTAGACTGTGACGCTTGTCCCAACGCCTTTCGAGGGGCGCCCGCAGGGTTCGTGCCCTGATGCCGGCACATGGGATATCCCACGGATGAATCAGGAAAAAAAGTGACCGATCACGCCAAGGAAATCATCCCGGTCAATCTCGAAGACGAGATGCGCCGCAGCTATCTGGATTACGCCATGAGCGTGATCGTCGGGCGCGCCCTTCCGGACGTGCGCGATGGCCTCAAGCCCGTGCACCGGCGCGTGCTCTTCGCGATGAACGAGCTGGGTACCCACGCCAACAAGCCGCACGTGAAGTCGGCCCGCATCGTCGGTGACGTGATCGGTAAATACCACCCGCACGGCGACCAGTCGGTGTACGACACCCTGGTGCGCATGGCGCAGCCGTTCTCGCTGCGCTACCTGCTGGTCGATGGCCAGGGCAACTTCGGTTCGGTCGACGGCGACTCGGCCGCGGCGATGCGTTACACCGAGGCGCGCATGACGCGCCTGACGCACGAGCTGCTGTCGGACATCGACAAGGAAACCGTCGATTTCCAGCCCAACTACGACGAGAAGGAGCAGGAACCCACGGTCCTGCCGACCCGCGTCCCGAACCTTCTGGTGAATGGTTCCGCCGGTATCGCCGTGGGCATGGCGACCAACATCCCGCCGCACAATCTGGGTGAAGTGGTCGATGCCACCCTCGCGCTGATCGACGATCCCGAGGCGACGATTTCCGACCTGATGGAACACCTGCCGGCACCGGACTTTCCCACCGGCGGCATCATCAACGGCACCTCGGGTGTGCACGCGGCCTACCACGGCGGCCGCGGCCGGGTGCGGATGCGCGCCCGCGCCGAGATCGAGGTGGATGCCAGGACCGGGCGCGAATCGATCATCGTCAGCGAGATTCCCTACCAGGTGAACAAAGCCAGGCTGATCGAGAAGATCGCCGAGCTGGTCAAGGAAAAGAAGCTCGAAGGCATCAGCGAGCTGCGCGACGAGTCCGACAAGGACGGCATGCGCATCTACATCGAGATCAAGCGCGGCGATGCCGCCGACGTGGTGCTCAACAACCTGTATTCGCAGACGCCGATGGAGTCGGTGTTCGGCATCAACATGGTGGCCCTGGTCGACGGCCGGCCGCAGCTCCTCAACCTCAAGCAGATCCTCGAAGCCTTCATCCGCCACCGCCGCGAGGTGGTGACCCGCCGCACCATCTTCGAGCTGCGCAAAGCGCGCGCCCGCGCCCACATCCTCGAAGGTCTGACGGTTGCGCTGGCCAACATCGACGAGATGATCGAGCTGATCAAGACCTCGGAAAATCCGCAGGTCGCCAAGGAGCGGATGCTGGCGCGCACCTGGCAGCCGGGCCTGGTCGGCGCGCTGCTGGCTGCGGCCGGTGCTGCGGCATCGCGTCCCGAAGACCTTCCCGCCGGCGTCGGTCTGCAGGCCGGTGGCTATCAGCTCACCGAGGTCCAGGCCCAGCAGATCCTCGAAATGCGCCTGCACCGCCTCACCGGACTGGAGCAGGACAAGCTCACCGACGAATACAAGGCGCTGCTGGAAACCATCCGCGGCCTGATCGAGATCCTCGAAAACCCCGACGTGTTGCTGGAGGTCATCCGCACCGAGCTGCGCAACCTCAAGGAAGAGTACGGCGACGCGCGCCGCAGCGAAATCCGCCAGAGTGAGGAAGACCTCGACATCCTCGACCTGATCGCGCCCGAGGACATGGTGGTGACGCTTTCGCACACCGGCTACGTCAAGCGCCAGCCGGTCAGCGCCTACCGCGCGCAGCGCCGCGGCGGGCGCGGGCGCAGCGCCGCGTCGACCAAGGACGAGGACTTCATCGAGCAGCTGTGGATCGCCAACACCCACGACACCCTGCTCACCTTCACCAGTGCCGGCCGGGTGTTCTGGCTGCCGGTGTTCCGGCTGCCCGAAGCCGGCTCCAACGCGCGCGGCCGGCCCATCGTCAACTTCGTGGCGCTGGAAGAGGGCGAGAAGATCCAGGCCGTGCAGGCGGTACGCGAATACGCCGAGGATCGCTACGTGTTCTTCGCCACCGCCAACGGCACGGTGAAGAAGACCCCGCTCACCGAGTACGCCTACCGCCTGGCGCGCGGCAAGATCGCCATCAACCTCGACGAGGGCGATGCCCTGGTCGATGCGCAGCTCACCGATGGAGGCAAGGACATCCTGCTGTTCGCCAGCAATGGCCGCGCCGCGCGCTTCGCCGAAAGCACGGTGCGCTCGATGGGCCGTACCGCCACCGGCGTTCGCGGCATCCGTCTGGCAAAGGACGAGCGCGTGGTCAGCCTGATCGTGGCGCAGTCCGCCGGGATGGAGGACTGCGGCGTCGATGAGGCCGAGGAGGAGATCATCGAAGCCTCCGGCGACGAGACGCCGATCCAGGGCGGCAGCGAGCCCGATGATCTGGAGTGCGTTCTCACCGCCACCCGCAACGGCTACGGCAAGCGCACCCCGCTGGCCGAATATCCGCGCAAGGGGCGCGGCACCCGGGGCGTGATCGGCATCCAGACCACCGAGCGCAACGGCCCGCTGGTGGCCGCCGTGCTGGTGCGCGCCAGCGACGAAGTGCTGCTGATCTCCGATGCCGGCACCCTCGTGCGCACGCCGGCCGAGGGCATTTCACGCATCAGCCGCAACACCCAGGGCGTGACCCTGATTCGCCTGGGCGAGGGCGAAAGCCTGACCGGTGTGGTGGCGGTGGATACCTCGCTGGATGACGGCGGAGAAGAAGATGGCGGCGAAGACGCCTCCGCCGCAACCCCGGAGCCATCCGAACGGTAGGAAACCGCCGCAGACGATTCCGCCGTGGTGCCGTCACGCAGCCGCCACGCGGCCGACGTTTCTTCCGTAGGTCGGCTCTACGCGGCCGACGTGGCCGTGCATTGAACACCGTGGCGGGGCATCAAACACCCCGTCGGGGGCGTAGCCCCGACCTACGTGCCTGGAGCCATATGACGGACGTCGGCTCGCCGCCAACCGGCGCGGTTAAGTCCTCGTCATGGTGCGGAGTGTCCGAAAACCCTGCGCAGCAGGTTCTGCGGCATTCGTGGTCGGTGCTGGCGGCCGGTTCGAACTATGTTGCGTCGACTTGCTGGGTGATCCTGCGTCAATCCGGGTCGTAATCGAGGTTGAACGACAGCCAGCGCTCGGCCTGTGCGAGGTCCACGCCCTTGCGCCGCGCGTAGTCGGCGACCTGTTCCCTGGAAACGCGGCCCACGACGAAATACTTGCTGTCGGGATGGCTGAAGTAGAAGCCGGACACGCTGGCGGCCGGGTACATGGCGAAATGGTCGGTGAGGATCACGCCGGCGTTGGCGGTGGCGTCGAGCAGATCGAACAGCGCGTGTTTTTCGCTGTGCTCGGGGCAGGCCGGGTAGCCGGGCGCGGGGCGGATGCCGCAATACGCCTCGGCGATCAGCGCGGCATTGTCGAGATTCTCGTCCGGCGCATAGCCCCACAGCTCGGTGCGCACGCGCTGGTGGAGGCGCTCGGCGAAGGCTTCGGCCAGGCGGTCGGCCAGGGCTTTGAGCAGGATCGCGCTGTAGTCGTCGTGATCGGCGCGGAAGCGCTCCAGATGCGATTCGATGCCAAGCCCCGCAGTGACCGCGAAGCCGCCGATCCAGTCCTGTTTGCCGCTGTCTTTCGGCGCGATGAAATCGGCCAGGCACAGGTTGGGGCGTTCGACGGGTTTTTGTGCCTGTTGACGCAAAAAGCGGAAAAAGCGCTTGGATTGGGGATTGGATGGTGAGGATTCGCCGGTCCCCGCGGTTTCCGAATCCTGAATCCCGAATCCCGAATCCCGCTGTTCCGGCAGGAACAGCTCCACATCGTCTCCAATGCTGTTGGCCGGCCAGAAGGCGCAGACCGCGCGGGCGGTGAGCCACTTCTCGGCGACGATCTTCTCCAGCATCGTGCGTGCGTCGCGGTAGAGCTCGCTGGCCTGCGGGCCGACGATCTCGTCGGTGAGGATGTCGGGGAAGCGCCCGGCCAGTTCCCAGGCGCTGAAGAACGGCGACCAGTCGATGCATTCCACCAGCTCGGCCAGCGGATAGTCGTCGAACACGTGCAGCCCCGGCTGCTTCGGCGCAGGCGGGGTGTAGCCGGCCCAGTCGAACTTGAACGACTGCGCGCGCGCTTTTTCCAGCGGCACCAGGCGCTTGCCATCGCCGCGCTGGCGGTGGCGCTGGCGCACGTCGGCATAATCGTTGGCGGCGGCCTGCACGAAATCGCCGCGCAGCTCCGGGCTCATCAGCGACTGCGCCACGCCCACCGCGCGCGAGGCATCCTTGACCCAGATCGTGGGCGAGGTGTAGTGCGGGTCGATCTTCAGCGCCGTGTGCGCGCGCGAGGTGGTGGCGCCGCCGATCAACAGCGGCATGGTGAAGCCCTGGCGCTGCATTTCCTTGGCGACGTGGCTCATCTCTTCCAGCGAGGGCGTGATCAGGCCCGAAACGCCGATCATGTCGGCGCTCTCGGCGATCGCGGTGTCGAGGATCCTCTGCGCCGGCACCATCACCCCGAGGTCGATCACCTCAAAGTTGTTGCAGGCCAGCACCACGCCGACGATGTTCTTGCCGATGTCGTGCACGTCGCCCTTGACGGTCGCCATCACGATCTTGCCGTTGCTCTTGCCGGCATCGCCGGTGCGCAGCTTTTCCGCTTCGATGAAGGGCAGCAGGTGGGCGACGGCCTTTTTCATCACCCGCGCGGATTTGACCACCTGGGGCAGGAACATCTTGCCCGCGCCGAACAGGTCGCCGACCACGTTCATGCCGTCCATCAGCGGGCCTTCGATCACATCGAGCGGGCGCTTGGCTTCGAGCCGCGCCGCCTCGGTGTCTTCCACCACGTACTGGTCGATGCCGTGCACCAGCGCATGCGAGAGCCGCGCGGCCACCGGCAGCTCGCGCCAAGCGAGGTCCTCGACCTTTTTTTCGCCCTTCTTCTTCCGGTAGCGGTCGGCGATCTCCAGCAGCCGCTCGGTGGCGTCGCTGCGGCGGTTGAGCACCACATCCTCCACCCGCTCGCGCAGCGCCGGATCCAGCGTGTCGTACAGTGGCAGCGCACCGGCGTTGACGATGCCCATGTCCATGCCGGCGCGGATCGCGTGGTAGAGGAACACGACGTGGATCGCCTGGCGCACCGTCTCGTTGCCGCGAAAGGAAAAGCTGACGTTGGAAACGCCGCCGGAAATGTGGCTGAAGGGAAACCGCCGGCGCAGCTCGCCGGCCGCCGCGATGAAGTCCACCGCGTAGTTGTTGTGTTCCTCGATTCCGGTGGCGATGGCAAAGCAGTTGGGATCGAAGATGATGTCCTCGGGCGGAAAGCCGACGGCTTGCGTGAGCAGTTCGAAGGCGCGCGCGCCGATCTCCACCTTGCGCTGTGCGGTATCGGCCTGGCCGACCTCATCGAAGGCCATCACCACCACCGCCGCGCCGTAGCGGCGCACCAGGCGCGCGTGTTCGAGAAACTCCGCCTCGCCTTCCTTCATCGAGATCGAGTTGACGATGCCCTTGCCCTGCAGGCACTTGAGGCCGGCTTCGATCACCGTCCACTTCGAGCTGTCGATCATCACCGGCACCCTGCTGATGTCCGGTTCCGCCGCGATCAGGTTGAGGAACTCGACCATCGCCTTCTCGGCATCGAGCAGACCCTCGTCCATGTTGATGTCGATGACCTGGGCGCCGTTTTCCACCTGCTGGCGCGCGACCGCCACGGCGTCGTCCAGGCGCCCTTCCAGGATCAGCTTCTTGAACTGCGCGCTGCCGGTGACGTTGGTGCGCTCGCCGACGTTGATGAAGTTCGACTCGGGCGTGATGGCCAGCGGCTCCAGACCCGAAAGTCGCGTGTAGCGGGAAAGCCGCGGGCGCGTGTCTTCGCTTGGTTGCGACGGGGACGCCGCGGATACCAGTTCAGGCACCATCCGCGGTGCCACGCCTTCCACCGCCTCGGCAATGGCGCGGATATGTTCGGGCGTGGAGCCGCAGCAGCCGCCGACGAAATTGAGCAGGCCACCGCGCGCGAACTGCGCCAGCACCCGCGCCATGTCCTCCGGCGTTTCATCGTAGCCGCCGAAGGCGTTGGGCAGGCCGGCGTTGGGGTGGCAGCTCACGAAAGCATCGGCCACCTGCGCCAGGACGTCGATATGCTGGCGCAGGTCTTTTGCGCCCAGCGCGCAGTTGAGGCCGATGGACAGCGGACGCGCGTGGCGCAGCGAATACCAGAACGCCTCGGCGGTCTGGCCCGACAGCGTGCGGCCGGAGGCGTCGGTGATCGTGCCGGAGATCATCACCGGCAGGCGCGCGCCGGTTTCCTCGAACACATCGTCGATGGCGAACAGTGCGGCCTTGGCGTTGAGCGTGTCGAAGATGGTCTCCACCATCAGCACGTCGGCCCCGCCGTCGATCAGGCCCCGCGCGGCCTCGCGGTAAGCCTCGGCGAGCTGGTCGAAGGTGACGGCGCGAAATCCCGGGCGGTTGACGTCGGGCGAGAGCGAGGCGGTGCGGCTGGTGGGCCCGAGCACGCCGATCACGAAGCGCGGGCGCGACGGGTCGTCGGCTTCGATGGCGTCGCATTCCGCGCGTGCCAGGCGCGCGCCCTCGCGGTTCAATTCGCGCACCAGGTGCTGCAGGCGGTAATCGGCCAGCGAGATGCCGGTGGAGTTGAAGGTGTTGGTCTCGACCAGGTCCGCGCCGGCCTGGAGGTAGGCGCGATGGATTTCGCTGATGAGTCCGGGGCGGGTGAGCGAGAGCAGGTCGTTGTTGCCGCGCTGATCGTGCGCCTCGCAGCCGCAGCCGGGGCCGTGCGCGTGGCCGGGATCGGCGAAAAGCGCGTCGTAGCCATGCGCGAACCGCTCGCCGCGATAGTCGGCTTCCTCCAGCCCTTCGCGCTGGATCATCGTGCCCATCGCACCGTCGATGATGAGGATGCGCCGCGCCAGCGCGGCGTGCAGCGCCGCGACGCGCGCGGGATTTTTCCAGGGCAATGCGTGCATAGCGTCTTTCCCCGTAACGCGGAGCCCGCTCCGCTGCAGTGGTTGTTTTTCATCGTTACCGTAGAGCGGAGCCTGCTCCGCTACCCGAACTTGCTCCGCCATCCGACCAGTTCCCACCGCCGCTCCACGGCGGATCAGGGTTTGATGCCGGTCAGCGAGATCACCTCGAAGTGCGGCGGCCGGCGCTCGCGGGTCACGGTTTCGCAGTTGGCGATGGTGAGCCCGGCCTTCTCGGCGAAGCGGCGCAGCTCGCGTTCGGTGAAGCCCAGGTTGACGTGGCCGTAGGCTTCCACCACCGCGCGGTGCTCGTGCCGCGCCAGACTGGAGAGCAGCAGGCGTCCGCCCGGGCGCAGCACGCGGGCCGCCTCGGCGACCGCCTTTGCCGGCTTCTCGGCGTAGGTGAGCGCGTGCATCAGCACCACCAGGTCGAAGCTGGCGTCGGGAAAGGGCAGGGCGTGCATGTCGCCCTCGATGACTTCCACGTTTTCGAAGCGGCGCAGGCGCTCGCTCGCCGCATTCACCACGCGCTGGCTGGAATCGATGCAGACGTAGCGTTCGGCGTGTGGCGACAGCAGTTCCGCCAGCACGCCGTCGCCCGACGCGATGTCGAGCACGTCGCCGGGCCACAGCAGCGGCAGCGCGGTGCGCGCCAAGGCTTCCCAGGTGCGGCCGGGCGAATAGTGGCGCTCCATGTCGCCGGCCACCGAATCGGCCCAGTTCTGCTCGGTGGCGCGCGCCGCGAGCACATCCGGCAGGCGCTCGGCGTCCGAGCGCAGCAGCGGATCGTCGGCACCGGCAGACAGCGCCGACCACAGCGCGCGCTGGGCCTTGTCCATCTCGTCTTCGGCAAAGCGGTAGTAGGCCGAAACCCCGGCGCGGCGGTCGCGCACCAGACCGTGCTCCTTGAGCTTGGCCAGATGGGTCGAGACGCGCGGCTGCGCCAGTCGCGTGACCGCGGCCAGTTCGGCCACGGTCAGCTCCTCGCGCTCCAGCAGCGCCAGCAGGCGCACGCGGGTCGCGTCGGAAAGCACGCGCAGGCAGGCTGACCAGGCGTCCAGATCCACGTTATATCCTTCTATCGCGATTCAAGGATGGAAGGATAGTGCGCCGCCGCGATCACGGTCAAGGAAATGCGGCGTCGCATCAGGCCGCAAGAGCGCGGTGTGCTGTCGTCGGCCGGCTGGCACAGCGGCCGGTGCTAAAGTCCCGCGATCGGTATTTTGCGAGGCGCACAGGATGAACACACCCGTTCCTTTTCCCATCGGCACGCCCGGGCAACCGTGGGGAGCGGCCGAGGTGGCGCAGTGGCGCGCGATGCATCCGGTCCGGCGTCGCCACGCCGAGGACGTGCTGCCGCGCGTCGAAGCGCTGCGATCGCGCTTTGAAGTTTCCGAATACGGCATGCTCGACTACGCGCCGGACCGCTATCCGCTCCACGCCGTGGGCAGCCGCGGCTGGGATGAAAACCTGCCCGTGGCGCTGGTCACCGGCGGCGTGCACGGCTACGAGACGTCCGGCGTGCACGGCGCGCTGCAGTTTCTCGAACGCCACGCGCCGCAGTACGCTGGGCGCATCAACCTGCTGGTCGTGCCCTGCGTGAGTCCCTGGGCCTACGAGCGCATCCAGCGCTGGAATCCCGCCGCCATCGATCCCAACCGCAGCTTCCGCAAACCCAGCCCCGCCGCCGAATCGGCCGCGCTGATGCGCCTGGTGGCACCGCTCGCCGGACGCTTCCTGCTGCACATCGACCTGCACGAAACCACCGATTCGGACGAAGGCGAGTTCCGCCCGGCGTTGGCCGCGCGCGACGGCAAACCCTTCGAGCCGGGCACCATTCCCGACGGTTTCTACCTCGTGGACGACAGCGACAACCCGCAGCCCGCCTTCCAGCGGGCAATCATCAACGCGGTGGAGAAAGTCACCCACATCGCGCCGGCCGATCCGGACGGCACCATCATCGGCTCGCCGGTGATTTCGCGCGGAGTGATCGAATATGCGCTGCGTCCGCTCGGCCTGTGCGCCGGCATCACCGGCGCGCGCTACACCACCACCACCGAAGTTTATCCCGACAGTCCCCGCGCCTCGCCGGCGCAGTGCAACGACGCCCAGGTCGCGGCCGTATGCGCGGCGCTGGATTTTGCCCTGTCGCAGCCGGGCGCGAGCGCGCGCAGCGCGTAGCGCCCACGTTCCGCCGGCCTGCGCGGCGGGTTTCGCGCGCAGCGCAACGGACGCCTCGGTGTGTTCATCGTCCGCCATGCTGCGCTGCGGCGGGCAGGGCAGTTACGCTGTCGGCTGATCGCGCCATCGCCCGCAGGACGCCATGCCCATCCAGCTTCTTCCCGACACCCTCGTAGATCAGATCGCCGCCGGCGAGGTGGTGGAGCGGCCGGCGTCGGCGGTGAAGGAGCTGGTCGAGAACGCGCTGGACGCGGGGGCCACGCGCGTCGAGGTGGAGCTGGAGGAGGGTGGCGCGCGGCTGATCCGCATCCGCGACAACGGTGCGGGCATCGCGAGGGACGAGCTGGCGCTGGCGCTGTCGCGGCACGCCACCAGCAAGATCGCCTCGCTGGAGGATCTGGAGGCGGTGGCGACGATGGGTTTTCGCGGCGAGGCGCTGCCGTCCATCGCCTCGGTGTCGCAGTTCACCATCACCTCGCGCAAGGCGGACGCCGAGCGTGCCTGGTGCCTCGAGTGCGACGGCGGGCGGCTGGGCGAACCGGAGCCGGCGCAGCATCCGCCGGGAACGACGGTCGAGGCGCGCGAGCTGTTCTACAACGTGCCGGCGCGGCGGCGCTTCCTGCGCGCCGAGCGCACCGAGTTCGGCCATGTCGAGGACCTGCTGCGCGCGCTGGCATTGGCGCGCATGGACGTGGAGTTCCGGCTTTCGCACAACGGCAAGCTGGTGCGCAGCTGGCGGCCGTCGCGCAGCGAGGACGAGCTGCTGCGCCGTCTGGGGGAAACCCTCGGCACCGGGTTTCCGTCGCAAAGCCTGTATCTGGACGAATCCGCGGCGGGTTTTCGCCTGAGCGGCTGGGTCGGTCTGCCCACGGCCGCGCGCTCGCAGGCCGACCAGCAGTATTTCTACGTGAACCGGCGCCTGGTGCGCGACCGCACCGTGGCGCACGCGCTGCGCCAGGCCTATGCCGATGTGCTCTACCACGGTCGCCATCCGGCCTACGTGCTGTTCCTGGAGCTGGATCCGACGCGCGTGGATGTGAACGTGCACCCGGCCAAGAGCGAGGTGCGGTTCCGCGATCAGCGGCTGGTGCACGATTTCCTCTACCGCACCCTGCATCGCGCGCTCGCCGGAACCCGCGCCGGCGCGGTGGAGTCGGATCCGCTGCGTATTCCCGATGGGGCGGCGGCCGCGCCGCCGGTGTCCGTTTCGCCCTCCGGCTATTCCGCGTCCGCGCCGCTTGGTGCCGGACAGGGAACGCTGCGCCTCAACGTGCGCGAGCAGGTCGGCGCGCTCGCGGCGCTTTACGGAACCCCGTCCACGCCGCGCGAGCCGGGCGCTTTTTCTCTGCCGGTGACCGATTCCGACTCCGCGCCGCCGCCGCTGGGCTACGCCCTGGCGCAGCTGCACGGCATTTTCATCCTGGCCGAGAACGCCGAAGGTCTGGTGGTGGTGGACATGCACGCGGCGCATGAGCGCATCAGCTACGAACGCCTCAAGGCCGCGCAGGACGGCGAGGGCATCCGCGCCCTGCCGCTGCTGGTGCCGATGGCGCTGTCGGTGAGCGAGCGCGAGGCGGGGGCGGCGGAAGAACACGCGCAGGCGCTCGCCGCGCTGGGTTTCGAAATCGACCGCAGCGGCCCGCAGAATCTCACCGTGCGCGCCATTCCCGCGCTGCTGGAAGGCGTGGACACGCGCCAGCTCGCGCTCGACGTGATCGCCGATCTCATGGCCCACGGCAACACCCGCCGGGTGCAGGAAGAGCGCAACGCGCTCCTGGGCACCATGGCCTGCCACGCCTCGGTGCGCGCCAACCGCCGCCTGACGCTGGCCGAAATGAACGCGCTGCTGCGCGACATGGAGGCCACGGAACGCTCCGGCCAGTGCAACCACGGCCGCCCGACCTGGGTGCTGCTCGACAAGGCCCAGCTAGACCGATTGTTCCTGCGCGGGCGCTGATTGGCGGGCTGTGGGTCCCATTCCGGATCACTCGAATCTTTTCCGACCATGCGTCTGCCGGTCTCAACCTCTGAGACCGGTGTGCGCCATCCTTCACGCATCGGCGGGAAGCACTGCGTAAGGGTGCGTCGCCACAGTGCGGGACAGGCTCTGCTCCTGCACGACGTCGACACCCTGCTTGTTCGAGTGCCCGGCACCGAGTGTGCGATTCCGGCCATCGGAACCTGGCGCGGCGGCGCCCGTAGCGAGGCAGGCAGGCGTATCGCGGCTGCCGCCCGGAAGCTTGCGCCTCTGGGCATCAGCGAGATGGACCTGCGGGTGTTGATGATTTCCCGCCTGTCGGATCGAAGTTGAGCGCGCAGCGCGAACTCGGCGACGGCCGCAGAATACCGCGTCGGGGACGTAGCCCCGACCTGTCGCAGAACACTACTGCAGACACGATGCTGTAGGTCGGCCCTACGTGGCCGACGTTTGACTGCGGGTTTGCGGCTGTTTGCGCGGCAGCGACGCATAATGCGCCAATCGTGACGCCGACCTTTGGAATTGCCCATGAGCCGCCTGCTGCTTGTCCTGTCGCTTCTCCTGCCGGTTGTCGCGGCAGCGGATGACACTGGAGACTATCTCGCCGAGGTTGCGCAGCAGCGCCAGGCGCGCGAGGAGGGGCTGCGCCAGCCGCTCGGCTGGCTGTCGCTGGTGGGGCTGCACTGGATCGAGCCGGGATCCCACCGCGTGGGTGCGGCCTCCGACAGCGACATCGTGTTGGCGGTCGGTCCGGAGCATCTGGGCGAGATTCGCTTGAGTGAGGGCGTCGTGACTCTGGTGCTCGCCCATGCGAAGGGTGTGGAGATCGACGGTGTGCCGGCCGCGGTTGGGGAGCTGGCGCTGCGTCCCGACAGCCACGGTGAGCCGACCCAGGTCACCTTTGACGGAGGTGCCGCCGGCTTCAACCTGATCGAGCGCGACGGGCGTTTCGCGCTGCGGGTGCGCGATGCCAGGGCCCGCACCCGAACCGCGTTTGCGGGCCTGGACTACTTCGACACCGACCCCGCCTGGCGCATCGAGGCGCGCTTTGAGCCGCACCCGGAAGGCGCGACCATCGAGATCGCCAACGTCATCGGCCAGCTCAGCCACGAGCCGAATCCGGGCGCGGTGGTGTTCGAACGCGAGGGCAAAACCTATCGGATCGAGGCGCTGGCCAATTCCGACGGCAGCCTGTTCCTGATCTTCGCCGACCGCACCTCGGGCCGCGAGACCTACGGTGCCGGCCGCTTCCTCGATACACCGGTGCCGAAGGATGGCCGCGTGCTGGTGGATTTCAACCTCGCCTACAGCCCGCCGTGCGCCTTCAATGCGTTTTCCACCTGCCCGCTGCCGCCGCCGGAAAACCGCCTGGATCTCGCGGTGCGGGCCGGCGAGAAGAAGTACGTCGGGCCGCGCTGATTCAGCGCGGCGGAAGCTCCAGCAGCTGCGGGTCCAGGCGCGTCTGGAACCAGGTCAGGCCCCAGTGCAGGTGCGGGCCGGTGGCGCGCCCGGTGGCACCGACCCGGCCGATGACGTCGCCCTGTTCCACGCGCTGGCCCGCTGCCACGTCCAGCTTCGACAGGTGCAGGAAGTTGGAGCCGACGCCGTGGCCGTGGTCGATCAGCACGGTGCCGCCGGTGAGGTAGAGGTCGGCATCGGCAAACACCACCACGCCGGCCGCCGGCGCGCGGATCGGCGTGCCCTGAGGTGCGGCGATGTCGGTGCCCGAGTGCGGCGCACCGGGCGTGCCGTTGTAGATGCGCTGGCGTCCGAAACGGCCGCTGATGCGGCCATCGAGCGGCCAGATGAAGCCGTTGAAAAGATCGGGCCGGTCGTCGTCGCGATTGCGCTCGGCCGCGACCGCGGCCTGTTCGCGCGCGATGCGCGCGGCGATTTCGGGCGGTGGATCGACGGTTTTCTGCGGCACGCCGGTCACTCGCTCCACTGGCCAGTCGCGTTTCTTCACGGCTACGTCGATGCGCTCGCGCGTGCCGTCGGGCAGGGCGACATCCACCCGCGCGTTGCGCACTTCGTCGCGGCCCACGCCGAAAGCGAAGCGTCCGTCCGACGAAACCCGCAGCGCCTTGCCGTGCAGCGCGACGGTGCTGCCGGGGCGGGTCCGGCCGAAGACGAGGCTGCCCTGCTGCACCGATTCGGGCAGGGCGGTGCGGTGTGTCGGGGTGGCGCGCGCGTCGTCTGAAGTGCCTGATAACACGAATGCACACGCAAGCAGCGTGCCGGGCGGGAGAAGCCGGTGCAGCGCACCCCTCATCGCGCAATCGCCAGCCGCCGCCCCTGCGGTTCGCCGATCAGGCGCTGGCCGTCCCAGGCCAGCTCGCCGTTGACGAAGGTGGCGGCGATGCGGGAGGAAAAGCGCGTGCCCTCGAACGGCGACCAGCCGCACTTGCTCAAGACCTTTTCGCGCTCGACGGTGTAGCCGGTGAAGGGGTCCACCAGCACGAGGTCGGCGAAGAAGCCTTCGCGCAGGAAGCCGCGTTCGGCCACGTCGAAGAGCTGCGCCGGGGCGTGGGCGAACTTCTGCACCACCTGCGCGGCGCGCAGCTTCTTTTCGTGCACCAGCTCCAGCGCGGCGACGAGTGCCTCCTGCACCAGCGGCAGGCCGGAGGGCGCGGACAGATAGGGCTGCCGTTTTTCTTCCAGCGTGTGCGGGGCGTGGTCGGTGGCGAGCACGTCGATCACATCGCCGGCCAGCGCGGCGATGAGGGCGTCGCGGTCGCCGGCATCCTTGATCGCCGGATTGCACTTGATGAAGTTGCCGCGTGCGGCGTAGTCCTCGCGGCAAAAGCGCAGGAAGTGGATGCAGGTTTCCGCGGTGATGCGCTTGCGCAAGCGCCCGTTTTCATCCAGCAGCGGGCCGGCTTCGAACAGGGCCAGCTCGTCGGCGGTGCTGATGTGCAGTACGTGCAGCCGCGCGCCGTGTTTTTTCGCCAGCGAAACGGCCAGTCGCGTGGATTTCAGGCAGGCTTCGCGCGAACGGATGTCCGGGTGCATCGATACCGGAACCTCGTCGCCGAAGCGCGCCTGCGCCGCCGCCTGCGCGGCCTCGATCATCGGGGTGTCTTCGCAGTGGGTGATGATCGGCACGGGCGCGTCGCGGAAGATCGCATCGAGGGTGTCGGGATCGTCCACCAGCATGTTGCCGGTGGACGCACCCATGAACACCTTGATGCCGGGCGCGGCCTTCGGATCCAGCGCGCGGATGGCGGCGAGGTTGTCGTTGCTGGCACCCAGGTAGAAGCCGTAGTTGCCGCGGCAGCGCCCGGCGGCGTGCGCGTATTTTTCTTCCAGCGCGGCCGAATCCAGCGTCGGCGGGCGGGTGTTGGGCATGTCCATGAAACTGGTGATGCCGCCGGCCACCGCCGCCGCGGATTCGGTGGCCTGGTCGCCCTTGTGGGTGAGGCCGGGCTCGCGGAAGTGCACCTGGTCGTCGATCATGCCAGGCATCAGCCAGCGCCCGTGCGCGTCCAGCACCTGCTCGCCGGGTCGGGCAGACAGGCCCATGCCGATCTCCTCGATGCGCTCGCCGCGCACGCGCAGGTCGCCTTCGAATTCGCGGCCTTCGTTGACGAGGCGGGCATTGCGGATCAGCCAGTCGGCCATGGCGGTGTTTCCGGTGGAGGCGGGACGGCCATGATACCGCCGCCCCGCGTGCGCTTCGGCCTACAGCCGCGCCACCGCGCGTTCCACGGCGCTGCGGTCGCGCGCGCGCAGCAGCGCGCCGGCGCGCCGGCGCAGGGCGGAAAGTTCGCACCGGCGCACCGCGGCGCGAACTTCCAGGATGTTGGCCGGGTGCATCGAAAGCTCGGTGAGGCCGAGCGCGAGCAGCAGCCGGGTGTACTGCGGGTCGCCCGCCATCTCGCCGCAGATCGATGCCGGCTTTCGCGTCCGGCGGCAGGCGGCGAGGATCTCGTGCAGGGCGCGGATCACCGCCGGGTGCAGCGGCGAGAACAGCGCGCCGACGGCATCGTTGCCGCGGTCGGCCGCGAGCAGGTACTGGATGAGGTCGTTGGTGCCGATCGAGACGAAATCCATGGTGTCGAGCAGCGTCGCCAGCGCGAATGCCGCCGCGGGAACCTCGATCATTGCGCCCAGCGGCGTATGCGCGCCGACGGGATGGCCTTCGCGGCGCAGTTCGCGCTCGCACTCGCGCAGGTGGCGGCGCACCGCGAGCATTTCCTCGCGTTGACTGACCATCGGCACGAGGATGCGCACCGGGCCGTGGGCCGAGGCGCGCAGCATGGCGCGCAGCTGGGTGCGCAGCAGGGCGGGGCGCGCCAGCGCCAGGCGCACGCCGCGCAGTCCGAGCGCGGGGTTGGGCTCGCGCGGCAGCGCGATGCCGGAGGCGTCGGCCTTGTCGGCACCGAGATCGAGCGTGCGCAGCGTCACCGGTCGGCCTTCCATCGCCAGCACGGCGTCGCGGCAGGCGGCGTACTGTTCTTCTTCGTCGGGCACTTCGGTGCGCTGCAGGAAGAGGAACTCGGTGCGCAGCAGGCCCACGCCTGCGGCACCGAGCTGGCGGGCGCGGGCCACGTCATCGCGCGATTCGGCGTTGGCCATCAGGGCGATGTCGACGCCGTCGCGGGTGCGGGTGGCGGCGACGCGCAGACGGACCAGGGAGCGCTGTTCGCGCGCCTCGGCAGCCTCGCGCTCGCGCAGGTCCGCGAGGTCTTCCGGCCCCGGTTCCACGATGACTTCACCGCGCCCGGCGTCCACCATCACCGCCACGCCGTCGGGAATGGCCGCGAGCGCCTCGGCCGGCGCGATCAGCATGGGCAGGCCGAGGCTGCGCGCCAGGATCGCGCTGTGCGACATCGGGCTGCCGCGCGACACCAGCACCGCCAGCACCCCGCGTTCGACCATCGGCACCAGTTCGGTGGGCGATACCGTGTCGGCAACGAGCACCTCGCCGGCCAGGCCGATGATGTCGTCCTCAGCCGTGCCGCGCTGAAGCGCCGCCTGCAGCCTGCCGATCACGTGGTCGAGATCCTCGCGCCGGCTGCGCAGGTACGGGTCCTCCATCGCGCTGAATACGGCGGCGAGGCGGTCGCGCTGCAGCTTGAGCGCGTAGCTGGCGGCGTAGCGGCCGCTGCGGATCATCTCGACGAGGCCGGAAACCAGGTCGGGATCGTCCAGCAGCAGGGCATGCACGTCGAGGAACTCGCCCACTTCCTGCGCCAGTGCGCCCTGGAGCTGGTCGCGCAGGGCTGCCAGTTCGGCGCGGGTGAAGCGGATGGCGTCGACGAGGCGCGCGATCTCCGGCTCGACCGCCTCGGACGACAGCCTGCGCTCCTCGGCTTCGACCACGTGCGGCGCGCGAACCCGGGCGCGCCCGAGCGCCAGCCCGCGCGAGGCGGTGACGCCGGACAGCCGGGCGCGCATCTCAGCGCCACCTCCGCGAGCCGCCGCGCGCGCGCCGTGCCGGCACGATCGCGCTCATGCGGTTTCCTGCTCGTCGAAGCCGCGCTCGAACAGCGCGGCGGCAGCGGCCATCGCCTCGTCCTCGTCCGGACCGTCGAGCCGGAGCACGACGCGCGCGCCCTGCGCGGCGGCGAGCAGCATCACGCCCATGATGCTCTTGGCGTTGACGCTGCGATTGCGGAATTCGAGCGTGGCCTGGCTGCTGAATCCCGACAGCAGTCGCACCACCCGCGCCGCAGCGCGTGCGTGCAGGCCGAGCGCGTTGACGATGACCAGTTCCTGTTCACGCATGGTCGAGCACCACGCCGGTCTTGCCGCCGGCCACCGCGGTGAGGGCCAGTTCGTCCAGCGCCTGCTCGGGGTAGTTGCACACCCGCAGCAGCATCGGCAGGTTCAGCCCGGACACCCGCCGCACCCGCGTGCCGAGTTGGGCCAGGCGCGCTGCCAGGTTGCTCGGCGAGGCACCGTAGAGATCGGTCAGGACCAGTACGCCTTCGCCGCGATCGACCCGGCGCAGGGCGGCGCTGGCATCGGGAAGAATCGCGTCCGGGTTCGCGTCGAACGGCACCTCGAAGTGCGCAAGCGGCAGCGGCACGCGCCCGAGCAGGCGCTCCAGCAGCGCCGCGTGGTGCGCCCCGACGCCCGGATGGGTGATGAGCAGGATTCCGACGTTCATGCGGGAAGTGTAGCCAAGCCGGCGGCCGTCCGGCTCGCGCGTCGCTGCCCTCAGCGGGCCTCCAGCTGCGCGCGGAACGCAGCGTAATCGGCCGGCATCGGGTCGGCATGGGCCGGGCGCGCCAGCAGCGCGGCCAGCGCCGGCGGCGGCGCGACAGGTTCGCCGATGATCGGTTCCACGATGCTCTCGAACTTGGCCGGATGCGCGGTCGCCACGACCGCCCAGGTCCCGTCGGGCGCGAGGCTGTCGAGCGCGTGGATGGCGGTGGCGGTGTGCGGGCAGACCGCCACGCCGTGGCGGGTCCAGACCTCGCCGATGGTGTCGCGGATGGCCGCGTCGCCGACCGCAATCGCGCGGAAACCCTCGCGCAGCGCCCCGTCGTCCGGAACCAGCCAGCGCAGGCGCTCGAAGTTGCTCGGCGCGCCCACGTCCATGGCGTTGGCCAGCGTTGCCACGCTCGCTCGGGGTTCGTAGGGGCCGCCGTCGAAGAAGCTGGGCAGCACGTCATTGGCGTTGGTGGCCAGCAGCACTTCGCCGATCGGCAGCCCGATGCGGCGCGCGAGGATGCAGGCCAGCGCGTTGCCGAGATTGCCGGTGGGAATGGCGAAGTTCAGCACCTCGCCGGTTTCCCGCCAGTGCGCCAGCGCGGCGTGGGTGTAGTAGCCCATCTGCGGCAGCAGGCGGCCCAGGCTGATGCTGTTGGCCGAGCTCAGCGGCACCCGCGCCTGCAGCGCCGCGTCGTTGAGCGCGCGCTTCACCAGCGCCTGGCAGTCGTCGAAGCTGCCGGCCACGCGCAGCGCGCGCACGTTGTCGCCGAACGCCCCGAGCTGGTGCGCCTGGCGCGGCGAGACGCGGCCATCGGGATAGAGGATCACCACGCGCACGCCGGCCAGCCCGTGGAAGGCACCGCCCACCGCCGCGCCGGTGTCACCCGAGGTGGCGACGATGATGGTCAGCGGCCGGTCGCCATCGGCGCGCAGCCGGCTCAGGCAGGCGGCAAGGAAGCGCGCGCCGAAGTCCTTGAACGCGGCGGTCGGGCCGTGGAACAGCTCCAGCAGGCCGGTGCCGTCGTCGAGCCAGCGCATCGGCGCAGGGAAGTCGAAGGCCTGCGCGCAGATCGCGTCCAGCTCGGCGGCCAGCGCGCCGCCCTCGAAGAACGGGCGCAGCAGCGCGGCGGCAATGTCCGCAAGCGTGGTCTTGCCCTCGAAATCGGCCGGCGCGAGCGTCGGCACGGATTCGGGCACGTACAGCCCGCCGTCGGGCGCAAGGCCGGCGGCGATGGCTTCGGAAAGGGTGGCGGGTGCGGCCTGTCCGCGGGTGGAAACAAAACGCATCACAAAACCTCCGCACGCGGCCCTGCGACCGGCGATACCAGCGATTGACTGTCGAAACCGGCCCGCGAGAACGCGGCCCGCATGGGTGCTGCGGCCGCTTCGGCTTCGGCGCGCGTGGCAAACCAGGCGAACACGCTGGGCCCGGCCCCCGCGATGCTGGCACCAAACGCCCCCGCATCGAGCGCGGCCTGTTTTACCTGCGCGAAACCGGGAATCAGCGGCGCGCGGCGCGGCTCCACCAGCACGTCGGCAAAGCCGGCGCGAACCAGGTCTTCATCGCCCTTCATGCAGCCCACCAGCACCTGCGCCAGGTTGGCCGACTGCGCCACGAACTCGCCCAGCGCGTAGTGGCCCCTGAGCGCCTCGCGTGCGCGGCGGGTTTCCAGTACCTGCTCGGGATGCACCAGCGTGCAGTGCCAGGCCGCCGGCACCTCGATCCGCACCATGCGCTCGGCCGTCGTCAGCACCAGCCCGCCCAGCAGCATCGGGCCGACGTTGTCGCCGTGGCGCGAACCGCTGGCCGCGGCCTCGCCATCGAGCGCGAAGGGATACAGCGCCTCGCGCGACAGCGGCGCATCGAGCAGCGCGTTGGCCGCCACCAGCGCCGCCACGCAGCTCGCCGCCGAGCCGCCCATGCCCGAGCCCAGCGGAATGCCCTTGTCGATCTCGATCTCGAAACCGAACTCCAGCCCCAGCGCCTCGCGCAGCGCGATCAGCGCGCGCCCGGCGGTGTTGCGCTCCGCCTCCAGCGGCAGCTGCAGATCCAGCCCGCGGATCGCGCGGATGCGCACCGTTGGCTCGTCGATCTTCCGCACGCCGACCCGGTCGCCCGGCCCGGCGATGCTGTGGCCGAGAAGATCGAAGCCGACGCAGGCGTTGCCGATGCTGGCGGGGGAGAAGGCTTTTTTCATTAGGCTAGGATTCGTCATTGGGGATTAGGGATTGGGAAAAGCGGGTGGGCGTGCCGTGGAAATGGGTTCTTGCCGGCGTTACACCAATCTCCAATCCCGAATCCCCAATCCCAGCCCCTCACACCCTCGCCCCCAGCGCTGCGGCCACGCGCAGGAGGTCGGCGAAGACGCCGGCGGCGGTGACTTCCGGGCCGGCGCCGGGGCCCTGGACGACCATGGCGTTTTCACTGTAGCGGCGGGTGGTGAACTGGACGATGTTGTCGGTGAGCTTGAGGTGGGCGAAGGCGTGGCTGCCGGGCAGGGCGAGGAGGGCGACGCGGGCGCGGCCGCTGCGATCGAGCGTGGCCACGTAGCGCAGCACCTCACCGCGCGCGCGGGCGGCGTCGAAGCGCTGCTGCATGGTGGCGTCGTGCGCCGCGAGGTCGTTGAGGAAATCTTCGGCGCTGCCGTTTTCCAGGCCGGGCGGGATCAGCGATTCGACCTCGACGTCGGCAAGGCTCAGCTCGCGCCCGGCCTCGCGCGCCAGGATCACCAGCTTGCGGGCGACGTCGGTGCCGGAGAGATCGTCGCGCGGGTCGGGCTCGGTGTAGCCCAGCGCGTGCGCTTCGCGCACCAGGGCGGAGAAGGGCCGGCTGCTGTCGTACTTGTTGAACAGCCAGGCCAGGGTGCCGGAGAAGATGCCCTCGATGGCGTGGACTTCATCGCCGGTGGTGATGAGGTCGCGCAGGGTCTGGATCACCGGCAGGCCGGCACCGACGGTGGCCTCGTAGCGGAAGCGCGCGTTGCCGGCCTTGGCGGCGGCGCGGATTCTGCGGTAGCGCTCGATCGGGCCGGAGCCGGCCTGCTTGTTGGGGGTGATGACGTGGATGCCGGCGGCCAGCCAGTCGGCGTAGCGGTCGGCGACTTCCGGATTGGCACTGCAGTCGATGATGGCCGCGTGCGGCAGGTGCGCGGCGTGGACGTGGGCGGTGAAGGCGTCCAGATCCGCCGCGCCGGCGCGCTGCCAGTTGGTCTGCCAGTCGGGGTCGTGCTCGCCCAGCCACATGCGCCGGCTGGAGGCGAGGGCGCGCAGGCGCAGGTCGATGTTGGCCTCGGCCAGCAGGCGCGGCGCGTTTTCGGCGAGCTGGTCGAGCAGCGCCGCGCCCACTTTCCCGGGACCGATCACGCCGATGGAAATGGTCTGCGGCGAGAGCCAGAAGCCGGCGTGCGCGGCGCGCAGCGCCTTGGTTTCATCGGCGCTGGCGATGGCAACGGAGATGTTGCGTTCGGAGGCGCCCTGCGCGATGGCGCGCAGGTTGACGTGGGCGCGCGCGAGCGTGGCGAGGAAGCGTGCCGCGACGCCCGGGCGCCCGGCCATGCCGTCGCCGACCGCGGCCAGCACGCTGATGCCGGCTTCGAGATGCACGCTCTGGATCTGCCCCTGCGCCAGCTCCTGGGCGAAAGCGCGCTCCAGCGCGGCCTTGCCGGCGGCGGCCTGGCTGGCGCGCACCACGCAGCAGATCGAGTGCTCGGACGAGCCCTGCGAGATCATCACCACCGAGACCTGCGCGTCGCGCAGGGTGGCGAACACGCGCTCGGCGGTGCCGGGCACGCCGATCATGCCGCTGCCTTCCACGTTGAGCAGGGCGAGATCGGAAACCAGCGACAGGCCCTTGGCCAGCGCCGCGCTGTGCGCATCGCCCTGTGCGTCGATGCGGGTTCCGGGGTGGGCGGGGTTGAAGCTGTTGCGGATCAGGATCGGCAGATTGCGCGCGATCGCCGGTGCCATGGTCTGCGGATGCACGACCTTGGCCCCGAAGTAGGCCAGCTCGCAGGCTTCGCTGTAGGAAATGCACGGCAGGAAAACCGCGTCGGGCACCACGCGCGGATCGGCCGAAAGCACGCCGTCGACATCGGTCCAGATGTGCAATTCGGCGGCGCGGAAAAGCGCGGCGAAGATCGCGCCGGAGAAATCGCTGCCGTTGCGCCCCAGCGTGGTCGCCACGCCGTGGGCGTCACGCGCGATGAAGCCGGTGACGACGATGCGGGTCTGGCCGTGTTCGGCGCGCCACTGCGCCAGGCGCGCGGCGCTGGTGTCCCAGTCCACCGCGATGCCCAGCTCGTTGCGGCCAACCACCAGCACCTCGCGCGCGTCGAGCGCGATGGCGTCGTGTCCGAGGCCGCGCAGCGCGTCGGCCAGCAGGCGCGCCGAGAGCACTTCGCCCAGCCCGTGCACGCGATCCTTGGCGGCTTCACCCGAGGGGCCGAGCAGAGTGATGGCACCGAGGATCGCGGCAAGCTCCTGGAACTGCGCGTCGATCCAGGCACAGGTGAGATCGGCGTGCTGGCCCAGCAGCTCGCGCGCGGTGGCGCGGTGGCGCTCGTGCAGGCTGGCGAACGCCGCCTGCCAGTCCTCGCCGCGCGCCGCGGCGTCGGCCAGCGCGACCAGCGCATCGGTCACGCCCTTCATCGCCGAGACCACGGTGATCTGCGCGGTGTCGTCGCGCGCCGCAAGGATCATGGCGACGTGCCGGTAGCGGCTCGCGTCGGCGACGCTGGAACCGCCGAACTTGTGCGCGATGAACGCGTCGCGCGCGGCGGCGTGGGAAGGAAGGGCGTCGGACTGGTAAGCGTTCATCGGGGCCTCTGGAGTGGGGCCCGCACCGTTCGGGGATGAGGTCGCGGCGCGCCCTGCATCCTCGTCGGGGTGCGGGGCCGGTTTCGTTGCTTTCAGCGCACGACCGGACGCACCCCGCGTGGAGTGGTCGTCATCATGGTCGTGGTAATGGTGCGAAGCAGCATGGCCCAAGAAGAACCCGCCGGGCGGGGTGCTGTCAAGTGGGGCGCGGCCGGCGTTGCCGCGGACTGTGACCGCAGGATCACTCCACGTGCGTGGAGAGCATCGCCTCCACGGTGCGCGCGAACTGCGCCAGGGCCTCGGCTGGCGGCGGCGATCGGGATTCCAGCACGCGGACGAGGTGCGCCAGCCGCGCCGCGCCGCAGAAGCCGCAGGCGGCGCGCAGGCGGTGCAGGGTTTCGCGCGCCTGCGGCGAGTCCGGTGCGGCCAGCACGAGGTTGCGCTGGCCGGGAAGGTCGCCCAGCAGCAGGCGGCGCAGCGTGGCAAGAATGTCGGCCTGCCCGCCAACCGCTGCGAGCGCGCTGGCGTCATCCCAGAGCGGCAGCGTGGCTGGATCCTGCGAGACGTCGTCGACACCCGCGTCCCGGCCGGGTGACGGCCCGGCGAGGTCCAGCAGGAGTACGTCGAGCCGCGCCATGGTCAGCGGCTTGGTGGCGACCGCGTCGAATCCGGCGCGGCGCAGGTGCTGGTGCTGTTCGTGTCGGTCATCGGCGGTGAGCGCCAGCGCCGGCGCGTCGGCGCTGGCGTGATCGTCGCGGTTGCGGATGCGGCGCAGGGTCGCGATGCCGTCCTCGCCGGGCAGGTTGAGGTCCAGGATCAGCACCGCGTAAGCGCGCGCGATCGCGGCGTCGGCTGCGGTTTCGCCGCATTCGAAGGCATCGACCTCCCAGCCCGACAGCGCCAGCGCTTCGCACAGGAAGCTGCGGCTGACCGGGTCGTCTTCGGCGAGCAGGGCGCGCTTCATCGTCTCGGAAGGTCGTGGGACTATGCTCGGAGCATGGAACGTCGCCAGCCCACGCGCAAGATCGCCGTGATCCTCGCCCTCCTCTGGCTGGCGCAGGCCGCGATCCCGTGTCTGGCGAACGTGGCGGTGCTGGAAATCGACCGTCTGGGTACGCCGGTGGCGCGTGCGGAGGGCGTGGAGATCACCCTGGACTGGCCCGACGGCGCGGCGCGCGGCCAGCTCAACCTGCGCGCGACGCTGGTGGATGCGGGTGAACTGGGCTACCGCTGGCGGGCGCTGGACGGCCGCTGCGCGCTGGATCGCGACGCGGACGGCGCGTGGCGCTGCATCGGACGGGTCAAGGCGCGGGGTGCGTCGGGTCTGGATCTTTCGCTGCGTCTGCACGAGGGCGCGCTGCGGCTGGAGCTGGGCAGCGGGCGCAGCCGGCTGGCGGCGTCCACCTCCGATCGGGAGGGCGTGTTCGGACTTGAGCTGGTGAAGGTTCCGGCGGTCTGGCTGCAGCCGGTTCTGGCCACGCTCTGGCGCGACGCGCGCCTGACCGCGGGCAGCATCGACGCGCAGTGGCAGCTGCAGTCGAGCGAGGATGCGGCAACGCTGGGAGGACCGCTGGCCCTGACGGGCGTCGGGATGGATACCGCGGATGGCCGCATTGCCGCCGAGGGCATCCGCGCGAAGGGAAAGGCGCAGCTCAGGCTGGAAGACGCGGCAACGCGGATCGAAACCAGCCTTGACCTCAGCGGTGGCGAATTCCTGGTCGGGGCGCTTTACGTCGCGCTGCCCGATCACGCGATCGGTTTTTCCACCCGGCTGAGCGGGCGCGACGACGGGCGCTGGCAGGTCGAGTCGCTGCGCTGGCGCGACCCGGATGCCCTCGACCTGGAGGCGAACGCGATGCTGGATTTTTCCACTGCGTCCTACCTGCGCGCCGCCGAACTGCGCTTCGCGCTGCCCGATCTGTCCCTGGCGCAGCCGCGCTATTTCGACTCGCTGGCCGCCAGCCTCGGGCTGGCGGGGCTGGCGATGTCCGGTTCGGCGCAGGGGCGTCTGGCGCTGCGCGAGGGGGATTGGCACGCGCTCGATCTGGACGCGCAGGGCGTGAATCTGGAGGACGGTCAGGCGCGTTTCGGGGCCACCGGCGTGGATGGCAGTCTGCGCCTGCGGCACGGATCCGATGCGGCCGAGGGCACGCTGTCCTGGGCCACGGCGCACCTGCACACCCTGGCGCTGGGCGCGGCGCGCCTGCCGCTGCGCAGCGTCGATGGCGGGGTGGCGCTCACCGCGCCGGTTTCGATGTCCCTGCTCGGTGGAACCCTGCGCCTGGCGAAGCTGAGCTACGCGCCGCGCGGGGAGGATGAGCGGCTGGAGCTGTCGCTGGCGCTGGCGGATGCCGATCTGGGCACGCTCAGCGCGGCGTTCGGCTGGCCGGCCTTCAGCGGGAAAGTGTCGGGCGAGCTGCCCGAGGTGCGCTACGAAAACCAGCGCCTGGAGTTTGCCGGCGGCCTGAGCGCGGGGCTCTTCGATGGCCAGGTGCGGGTATCGCAGCTGTCGATGGAGCGGCCGTTCGGGGTCGCGCCGATGCTGGCGGCAAGCATCGATTTTTCCGGGCTCGATCTTGCGCCCCTGACCGGCGTCTTCGGCTTCGGCGAGATCACCGGCCGGCTCGACGGACGCATCCACGGGCTGCGCCTGGTGGACTGGGAGCCGGTGGCATTCGATGCCGCATTTCACACCGTGCCTCGCCGCGGCGAGCGCCAGCGCATCAGCCAGCGCGCCGTGCGCGAGCTGACCGAAGTGGGCGGCGGCGGCCTGGCCGCCGGCCTGCAGAACCAGGTGCTCAAGGCGTTTTCGAGCTTCGGCTATTCGCGCATCGGCCTGTCGTGCGTGCTCGCCAACAACGTCTGCGCGATGGGCGGGGCAGGGCCGGCCGATGGCGGCGGCTATGTCATCGTCGATGGCTCCGGTTTGCCGCGGGTCAACGTGATCGGACACCAGAAGCAGGTCGACTGGCCGGTGCTGGTGGGCCGGCTCAAGGCCGCGACCGAAGGCCGGATGCCGGTGATCGACTGATCGGCGGTGTCCGCGTGCGCCCGGCGTTCATGCGCCGCCTGTTCCAATCCGGACCGCCTTTGCGTTCCAATGTCCCCCTCGTTTCCTACCGGAGTCTGTCATGCGCAAGATGGGATGGTTTCTCGCCGCGTTCGGCCTGATGGTGCTTTCGGCCTGCGTCACGATCAACGTGTACTTCCCTGCGGCCGAGGCCCAGGAAGCGGCCCGCGAGTTCGTCGAGAAGGTGATCGGCGACGAGATGCCCGGCGGCCAGCCGCCCGCGCCGGTGCCGCAGCAGGACGGTGGCGGCATGGCGCTGCTTTCCTTCTTCATCAGCAGCGCACACGCGCAAATACCCGACATCACCATTCGCACCCCTGCCATCCAGGCGATCCAGGCGCGCATGGCCGACCGCTTCCAGAGCCAGCTCGCGCCGCACTTCGACAAGGGCGCGCTGGGCTTCGGGCGCGACGGGCTGGTGGTGGTGCGCGACGCGGGCTCGCTCGGGCTCAAGGATCGCGCGGCGGTCAACCAGGCGGTGGCCGACGACAACCGCGACCGCGCTGCCGTCTACCGCGAGATCGCGGTGGCCAACGGCCACCCCGAGTGGGAGCAGCAGATCCGCGAGACCTTCGCGCGGCAGTGGGTTTCCAGCGCGCGCGCCGGCTGGTGGTACCAGGATGCGGGCGGGGCCTGGAAGCAGAAGTGACGCGACCCGGATGAGGGCATGACTTCCGGCGGAGTGCGTCTGGCCGCCGGACGGGGGATGATCCGGAGTTCGTGTCCGATCATCCTGCGAGGAAACTCCATGCACCGCATCCTCACATTCGCCGCCGCGCTGGCGCTGGCCGGCACCGCGCCCTGTTTCGCATCGGCTGAGCGGGGCGCGGAAGCGGCCGGAGAGGCGCTGGCCGCCACCGTCACCACCCAGCTGCCGCGCGGAGTGCGGCCTTCGCACTACGCCATCGAAATCGCGCCCGATGCGGGCGCCTTGCGTTTCGAAGGTCGGGTGAAGATCGACCTGGAGGTGCTTGAAGCCACCGACCGCATCGTGCTGCAGGCGGTGGACATGACGTTTTCCGACAGCACATTGACCGATGCCGGCGGCACGTCGCGCCGCGCCCGGGTGAGCGTGGATGCGGCCAGCCAGAACGCCACGTTTCGTTTCGGCAGGACGCTCAAGCCTGGCACCTACACGCTGGACACGCGCTACGTCGGCAGGATCGGCACGCAGGCCAACGGGCTGTTTGCGCTTGATTACCCCACCGCTGAAGGGCAAAAGCGCGCGCTCTTCACCCAGTTCGAAAACTCCGACGCGCGCCGTTTCGTTCCTTCGTGGGACGAACCGTTCCACAAGGCCACCTTCGACCTCGCCGTGACGGCGAGGGATGGCGAGATGGTGGTCAGCAACATGCCCGTTTCCTCTTCGCAAGACCTGGGCGACGGCCGGCGCAAGGTGGTGTTCCAGACCACGCCGAGGATGTCCACCTACCTGCTGTTCCTGGCCGTGGGCGAGTTCGACCGCATCGCCATGGCCCATGATTCGGATGTCGAGATCGGCGTGATCGCGCAGCGCGGCAAGGTGGAACAGGCGCTGTTCGCGCTCGATGCCACTTCCGACATCCTGCGCGAGTATGACGACTACTTCGGCGTCTCCTATCCGCTTCCCAAGCTCGACAACATCGCCGCACCGGGGCGCAGCCAGTTCTTCAGCGCGATGGAGAATTGGGGCGCGATCTTCACCTTCGAGCACTCCTTCCTGCTCGATCCGTCCATCGCCAGTACCTCTGATCGGCAGCGAGTGTTTTCCCTCACCGCACACGAAATCGCGCATCAGTGGTTCGGCAACCTGGTCACGATGGCGTGGTGGGACGACCTGTGGCTCAACGAAGGTTTTGCGACCTGGCTGGCCGGGCGCACGACGCGCGCCCTGCATCCGGAGTGGGACCGCAGCGGCGTCCGTCCGGCATTCACCAGCCGCGGCGCGATGGGGCAGGACGCCTACGCCACCAGCCACCCGGTGGTGCAGCACGTCGAGACCGTGGAGCAGGCCAGCCAGGCCTTCGACGGCATCACCTACGGCAAGGGCGCGGCGGTGATCGCGATGCTGGAGGACTACGTGGGCGAAAATGCCTGGCGCGAAGGCGTGCGCAGCTATATCCGCAGGCACGCCTACGGCAACGCCGTGACCGACGACCTCTGGCGGGCGATGGAACAGGCTGCGCCCGGACGCCAGTTTCTGGCCGTGGCGCACGACTTCACCCGGCAGACCGGCGTTCCGCTGATCCGCGCGTCCAGCACCTGCGTCGACGGGCGCACCGTGGTGGCGCTGACGCAGGGCGAGTTCACGATGGATCGCCCCGACAAGACCCCGCTGCGCTGGCGCGTGCCGGTGAGCGTGCGCGCCGGCGGGGGCGAGCCGGTGCGCGTATTGGTCGATGGCACGGCCCGGGTGGAGCTTCCCGGCTGCGGGGCGCCGGTGCGGGTCAATGCCGGGCAGAAGGGCTACTTCCGCACGCTCTACGAGCCCACGCAGTTCAAGGCTCTGGCGGCGGACTTCGCGGCATTGCCGGCGGTCGACCAGCTCGGCCTGATGCTGGATGCCGGCGCGCTCGCCGGCGTCGGGCTGCAGCCGGAGGCGGACCTGCTGGACCTGGCCATGCAGGTGCCGCTCGATGCCGCGCCCGAGCTGTGGCAGCTGGTATCGGGCACGCTGGAGGATGTCGACTCCCTGCTGCAGGGCGATGCGGAACGGCAGCGGGCGTTCCGGGCCTTCGCGCGCAAGCGCCTGGTGGAGAAGTTCCAGACGCTGGGCTGGGAGGTGCGCAGCGAGGATGACGCAGGCCTGCGTCAGCTCCGCACCGGCCTCATCCGCACCCTGGGCCGGTTCGAGGATCCGCAGGTGCTGGCCGAGGCTCGGCGGCGTTTCGATGCCTCGTCGAGCGATCCCGCCGCGCTGCCGGCCGAGCTTCGCCGCACCGTACTGGGTGTGGTGGCGCGCAGCGCCGACGTGGCCACCTGGGAAACGATCCGCGGCATGGCCCGCAGCGAAACCTCGTCCCTGCTGCGCGACCAGTACTACGGCCTGCTGGCCGCGGCTGCCGATGTCACGCTGGCACGGCGCGCGCTCGACATGGCTCTGACCGACGAGCCCGGGGCGACCAACGGCGCGGCGATGATTTCAGGCGTTTCCGTCGAACACCCGGACCTCGCCTTCGATTTTGCCGTGGCGCATCGCGCCGCGGTGGATCAGCGCGTGGACAGCACCTCCCGCGCCCGCTACTACCCGCGCCTTGGTGCCGGCTCGCGCAAGGTCGAGACCGCCGCGAACATCCGCGCCTTCGCCGAGCGGCACCTGGATTCGCGCTCGCGCCGCGAGGCCGAAACCGCCGCCGTGGGCATCGAGACCCGCGCGCGCCTGCGCGATGCGCGCCTGCCGCACGTCGAGGCCTGGCTCAGGCAGCGGGGCATCTGATCGGGGATTTTCCGCAGGTGATTGCGGCGCGCCGCCCCGCTGCCGCGATGAAATGGACGCCCTGGCAGGCCGTGCGCAGAACGCGCGGGACCGCCTGAACGGGTGCGCAGGAATTGCTGGCCGGGCTCATGGAAACCGTCTGCCGCGCAGGCTTCGTGCCCCCTCGTTTGGGGGGTATTTCCGTGAACTGGGTCATGTTATCGTGCGCCCGTTTCCGCCCCGGTGCCGGCTTGGCGGCGGGGCCTGGAATTCAGGGGATTGCATGGGAATGAGGCGGTCGTGTCCTCTTTTCCGTTTTTTTCCCGTTCTGTCGGTACCTGTTCACCACCTCAAGAAGGGATTTGCCATGCTGAAACACACGCCCCGCGCCCGGTCCCGCCTCGCGATCGCCGCCCTGTTCGGAACCCTGTCCCTCGGCCTGGCATCGGTCGCGCAGGCGGACTTCACCAACGGCGATTTCGCCACCGGCGATTTCACCGGCTGGACCCAGAACGCCTACCTCGTGCCGAGCAGCGGCATCACCGGCACTTTCCCGCCGACCACCGAGGCCCACCTGCAGCTCACGTCCAGCGGCGCGCCGATGTCCGCCGTGCTCGGACCCGGCAGCGCCGCCAGCACCGGCGGAGCGCTTTCGTGGTCGGGCAATACCGCGCGGGTCCACGACGAAGTGAGCGGCTACAACAGGACGGTGAGCTCGATCGAGCAGACCATCACCGTGGCCGCCGGCGATGTGGATACCGATGGTCGGGTGCACGTGCGCTTCAACGCCGCGCCGGTGCTCGAGGATCCGAGCCACGCCGCCAACGAGCAGCCCTACTTTTTCATCGAGATCACCGGGGCGGGCGGTGCGTCGCTGTTCCACACCTACAACTTCGCCGGTGAGAGCGGCGTGCCCTGGCAGACCAGCGGCGGCTACAAGTTCACCGACTGGCAGGCCTTCGACGTGGCCCTGGATCCGGGCGTGGTGACGGTGGGAAGCACGATCACGCTGAAGGCCATTGCCGCCGGCTGTTCGCCCACGGCCCACGCCGGCGCGGTTTACCTGCGCGGCGCGCGCACGGCGCGACTGGTGGCCGGTGCCAGCCTCTGGATTTCGGCCACCGGGCCCGCGCAGGCCTGCGCAGGCAGCAACGTGACCTACACCTACACTTACGAGAACAACGGCAGCGATCCGATGACCAACGTCATGGTCGAGGCCGAAATGCCCCAGACCAGCGATCCGCTGACCACCACGTTCGTGAGCATCAGCAACCCGACCTTTGGCGGCGGCACCTGCAGCGCGCCGGCCAACCCGGGCGATCCGGCGCTGTGCAACATCGGTACCCTGCAGCCGGGTGAGCTGGGCACCTTCACCATGACCGTTTCGGTGCCGGCCTCGGCCACGGGCAACTCGCTCAACAACGGCAACTACACGATTTCCGGCAACGACCCGGCATCGGCCCTGATCACGCAGCTTGGGCCGCTGGTCCGCACCGTGCTCGACATCTGCCGTGCCCCGCCGACGCTGGTGCCGACCCTGGGCCAGTGGGGCCTGATCCTGATGGGCCTGGTGATCCTCGGCCTGGGTGGCCTTGCGACCCGCCGCCGCCTGTTTGACTGATGTCCTTAGTGCAGCGCGCGGGGCGGCGATCCGCCCCGCGCGTCTGCGTATCTGCCGTTCCTCCTGGAGACGCCCGGCGATGCGTTCCGCCGCCTGCGGCCTGTCATTGATCCTTTTGTTCGCCGGATGCGCGGGGGGCGCGGTCGTCGAGCTGCCCCGGCGCGATGCCGGCCTCTGGGAAGTGACTCTCGTGGACGAGGGCGCGCGCCGCCCGCGCCCCGTGGTGACGCGCGAATGCACCAGCGCCGAGGTGGATGCGCGGCTGCTGCTTTCGCTGGCACCCGGGCAGGAGCACTGCGCCTCGCCCGACGTGCGCAAGACCGGTTCCGGTTGGGAAGTCCGCACCGCCTGTCGCGTGCATGACAATCGTATCGACACGATCTTCACCTTCGGCGGCGATTTCCGGACCGACTACAGCGGCCGCTTTGAAACCCGCTACCGCGACACGTGCCCGCGTAACCTGCCCGATTGCCGCGAGGTGCGCGAATTTTCGGCACGCCGGCTGGGCGACTGCCCGGCCGACATGCGTCCGGGCGACCGGATGCTCCCCAACGGGATCGTGGTGCAGGCGCTACCTGCGCAAGAGCATGGCGACGCGCACTGATCCTGCCTGAGGTGCCGCCGCAGGCAGGTTGTCGCGGGTGCGGCACCATGGGCTTTTGGAGAATGCGGCCTTGTCCGGTTCGTAGCGGGAACCTTTTTCGTGCCGCTGCGTCTGCCTGGATGAATCCACTCCTGCGGAGTCGGCTGATGTCCCCTTGGTTCGAGTCGCCGCCCGGCGTGCTGTTCCACGACCTCGTGATCCGGACACGATCCGCTTCGCGCTCGCATTACGTTGCGCCGCGGTGTGATGCAATGCTTTCGGGGCCATCGGCATGAACGCGACGGGGAGCGCCGTGAGCGAAGCAAATACGAGGCTGGCGCGCGACTACGCGGCGCTCGATGACGCCGCGCTGGTGGTGTGCGTGCGCGCCGGGGAGCGCGAGGCATTCCGGCAGGTGATGCAACGCTGCAACCAGCGCCTGTATCGCGTGGTGCGCGGCGTGCTGGACGACGAAGCGGAGATCGAGGACGTGATGCAGGAGGCTTACCTGAAGGTCTTCGAGAAGATCGAGACCTTTCGCGGTGCTTCTTCGCTGGCCACCTGGATCAGCCGCATCGCGATCAACGAAGCCATCCAACGCCTGCGCCGGAGGCACCCGACCGTGGACATCGACAACCTGGACAATGCCGCGCCCGACGCGGGCAGCGTCGTTTCCCTGCCGCTTCGCGCAGCGGACGGCGATCCTGCGGCGGCGGTCGCGCGCGACGAGCTGCACCGGCTGCTGGAACGCGCAGTGGCCACCCTGCCGCCGACGTTTCGCAGTGTCTTCCTGCTGCGCGATGTCGAAGGCTGCTCGACCGAGGAAACCGCCGAACTGCTGGCGATCCGCAGCGAGACCGTCAAGACCCGGCTGCACCGTGCCCGGCAGCTCCTGCAAAGCGAGCTGCGAGAGCGCGCCGAAGCGGCGCTGGGCGGCACCTTCCCGTTCCTCGGCCGACGCTGCAGCCGCGTGACCGACGCGGTGCTTGCGCGCCTCGACGGCCATTTCCCGGCCAACACCTGATCCATTCCAGCAACGAAAACCCGGGGGTTCGAACCATGCTCAAGTACGCACTCATCATTTTCCTCATCGGTGCCGCAGGCGGTCTTTACATGGCCACGCACGTGCTGCGCGGCCGGCTTGCACCCTGGGTCGTATCCGCGCTGCACGCGCTGTTCGGTGCCGCCGGCCTCACGCTTCTGATCATCGCGATCCTGATGGGCAAGCTCAGCGGCCTGCCCGTGATCGCGCTGGGTGTCCTGACCGTGACCGCGCTGCTGGGCTTTTTCCTGGCCTCGGTGCATCTGGGCAAGCGCGTGGCGCTCAAGCGCTATGTGTTCACGCACGCCGCGTTCGCGGTGACCGGCGTAACCCTCCTGATCCTTGCGATCCTGATGCCGTGAAGCAGCCGCTGCATCCGGCGCTGGTGCATTTTCCCGTCGCCTGCTGGACGCTCGGCACGCTGGCGGATTTCGGCGGTCTGTGGTGGGCGCGCTGGCCGCTCTGGCAGCCGGCGTTCTGGCTGCTGGTCGTTGGCTGTGCGACGGGCCTGCTGGCTGCGGCCGCAGGTTTCCACGAGCTGGTCCGCCTTCCCGTAGAGCATCCGGCCGCGCGCGATGCATCGCGCCACATGCTGCTGGCGCTGGGTGCCTGGGTGGCCTATGCGGCAAGCCTCTTCCTGCGCCTGGACGGCACCACGCCCGTCGCGCCCGACCCCCTTGCCCTGGGCACCAGCGCCGTCGGATTCCTGCTGCTGGTCGGTGCCGGCCACATGGGCGGACGGCTGGTGTACGTGCACGGGGCAGGGCACCGCGACTGAAGGGTTTTCGTGGCCGCACAATGATGAAGGCCCCGCACCGCGGGGCCTTTTCGATCATGCGGCCGATTATACCGCATGGCGCAGGTCAGCCCTCATCCTTGTAGGCATCCACCGGGATGCAGGCGCAGAACACGTTCTTGTCGCCGTGCACGTTGTCCACCCGGCCCACCGGTGGCCAGTATTTGGACTGGCGCAGGGAGGCGAGCGGGAAGGCCGCCAGCTCGCGCGGGTAGGCGTGGGTCCAGTCGCTGCCGCTGACGGCGGCGGCGGTGTGGGGGGCGTGCTTGAGCGGGTTGTCGTCGCGATCCAGATCGCCGCGCTCGATCTGGCGGATCTCCTCGCGGATCTGGATCATGGCGTCGATGAAGCGGTCCAGCTCGTGCAGGGATTCGGATTCGGTCGGTTCCACCATCAGCGTGCCGGGTACCGGGAAGCTCAGCGTCGGCGCGTGGAAGCCGAAGTCGATCAGGCGCTTGGCCACGTCCTCGGCGCTGATGCCGGTGGCCTTTTCCAGCGGGCGAACGTCGAGGATGCACTCGTGCGCGACGAGGCCGTTGCGGCCGGTGTAAAGGGTCGGGTAGTGCGGTGCCAGGCGGCGCGAGACGTAGTTGGCGGCCAGCATCGCGACCTGGGTGGCGCGGCGCAGGCCGTCGCGGCCCATCATCGCGATGTACATCCAGCTGATCGGCAGGATGCTGGCGCTGCCGTGCGCGGCCGCGGACACCATGGACACCGAGCCGTCGGCTGCCCTGTGACCGCGCGGCAGGAACGGTGCCAGGTGCGACTTCACCGCGCAGGGACCCACGCCCGGCCCGCCGCCGCCGTGCGGGATGCAGAAGGTCTTGTGCAGGTTGAGGTGCGACACGTCCGACCCCCACGCGCCCGGCTTGGCCAGGCCGACCAGTGCGTTCATGTTGGCGCCGTCGGTATACACCTGTCCGCCGTGCCGGTGCACGATTTCGCAGATTTCCACCACGTCTTCCTCGAACACGCCGTGGGTGGAGGGATAGGTGAGCATGATCGCGGCGAGGTTGTCCGAGTGCTTTTCGGCCTGCGCGCGGATGTCGGCCACGTCGACGTTGCCGTTGGCGTCGCACTTCGTGACAACGACGCTCATGCCGGCCATCTGCGCGGATGCGGGGTTGGTGCCGTGGGCGGACTCGGGGATCAGGCAGATGTTGCGGTGTGCCTCGCCGCGCGAGGCGTGGTAGCCACGGATGGCGAGCAGGCCCGCGTACTCGCCCTGCGCGCCGGAGTTGGGCTGGAAGCTGACCGCGTCATAGCCGGTGATGTCCACCAGCATGGCTTCGAGCGAATCGATCAGCTCGCGGTAGCCGCCGGTCTGTTCGGCGGGTGCCAGCGGGTGGATGTTGCCGAACTGCGGCCAGGTGATCGGGATCATCTCGGCCGTGGCGTTGAGCTTCATGGTGCACGAGCCGAGCGGGATCATGGTGCGGTCCATCGCCAGATCCTTGTCGGCAAGCTGGCGCAGGTAGCGCAGCATCTCGTGCTCGCTGTGGTAGCTGTTGAACACCGGGTGCGTCAGGAAGGCGCTGGTGCGCTGCAAGTCGGCCGGGATCAGATCCGGCGCGCTGGCGTCCAGCGCGTCGATCGAGGGCAGGGCAGCGCTGTCGCTGGAGAAGATGCGCCACAGCAGTTCAATGTCGGCGCGGGTGGTGGTTTCGTCCAGCGAGATGCAGATGTATTCGTCCCATGCCTTGCGCAGGTTGGCACCCAGCGATGCCGCGCGCGCCATCAGCGCGTCGGTCTTCTCGCCGGTCTTCAGGCTCAGGGTGTCGAACGCGCTGTCGTGGTGGAACTGGTTGCAGCCAAGCTGCTGCAGGCCGGCCTTGAGGATGGCCGTGTAGCGTGCCACGCGGCGCGCGATGCGCGTCAGGCCCTCGGGGCCGTGGTAGACCGCATACATGGCCGCCATCACCGCCAGCAGCACCTGCGCGGTGCAGATGTTGGAGGTGGCCTTCTCGCGGCGGATGTGCTGCTCGCGAGTCTGCAGGGTGAGGCGATAGGCCGGGTTGCCGTGGACATCGATGGAAACTCCGATCAGACGCCCGGGCATTTGCCGCTTGTAGGCGTCGCGGCAGGCCATGAAGCCGGCGTGCGGGCCGCCGAAACCGAACGGCACGCCGAAGCGCTGCGAGTTGCCGATCACGATGTCGGCACCCATTTCGCCGGGCGACTTGATCAGGGTCAGCGCCAGCAGGTCGCTGGCGACGACGAACAGGGCGTTGCTGGCATGGATCGCCTCGGCGTCCTTCTCCCAGTCCGCCAGCCAGCCGCTGGATGCGGGGTACTGCGCCAGCACGCCGAAGAAATCGCCCTTGGCCAGCGCGGCGTTCCACTCGGCTTCCGAGTTGGCAACCTCGACGCTGATGCCCAGCGGCTCGGCGCGGGTGTGCAGCAGTTCCAGCGTCTGCGGGTGGGTGTCGCCGCTGGCCAGGAAGATGTTGGACTTGGACTTGGCCGAACGCTTGGCCAGCGTCATCGCCTCGGCCGCGGCGGTGGCCTCGTCCAGCAGCGAGGCGTTGGCGATCTCCATGCCGGTGAGATCGGCGACCATCTGCTGGAAGTTGATCAGCGCTTCCATGCGGCCCTGCGAGATCTCCGCCTGATAGGGGGTGTAGGCGGTGTACCAGGCCGGATTCTCGAGGATGTTGCGCAGGATCACGTTCGGCACGTGGGTGCCGTAATAGCCCTGGCCGATGAAGCTGCGGAACATCTGATTCTTGTCGGCGATCGCGCGGATCTTCGCCAGCGCATCCACTTCGGTCAGTGATTCGGGCAGGGCCAGTTCGCCGGTGCCGGCGATGCTCGCCGGCACGATGGCGCGGGTCATGGCATCGAGCGAATCGTGCCCGATGGTGTGCAGCATCTGCGCGATTTCAGCCTCGTTGGGGCCGATGTGGCGGGCGACGAAGGCGTCGTGCTGTTCGAGATCGTGGAGCGTGGGCTTGGACATGGTGGGTATCCGGAGGGTGGGCGACGGGAGTGGGAGGGCTCGCAGGCTCGCAGCTTCGCTGCTCGAAATCCCTGCTCGTTCCGGCCAGTGGGCTTGCATGCCCACTGGCGCTTGCAGGCTTGCGGCTTGGCTGTCGAGTTTCCTGCCCGGCCCGGCTGCTTGCATGCAGCCGGGCGCTCGCAGGCTCGCAGCTTCGCTGCTCGAAATCCCTGCTCGCCCCTCTGTCCTTTTGCCTGAGAGTTTGGGGTGCGTGGTGCTGCACCTTTGCCCCTTCGGCGCCGGCGCGGGCCGGTCTCTCCAGAGTTGTGTGCACGCGAAGGTACGGGGCCTGAGCGATTACGGGCGTTGCGCCTTCGGCAGCCGGTTGTGGAACCGGCTTCTCCCACCGCGTGCTGCAGCGCGCATCATACGCCAGGCCGTGGATTTACACGCCCTCTTTTCCGTCGCTGGCGGGGGCGGGAGGGTCGGCGGGTTCATCGTCGCCGTCTGGCGGTGGAGCCGCCGCAGGACGTGATGTGGCGCTGTCGTCATCGACCACCTGCACGCTGGGGATGAAACTCACGGCCCGGCCCGGCGGCAGCGCGTCGCGCCAGCGCGCCAGGCGTTCGGTGATGGCCTCGCCGGCCGCCCATTGGGGTTCGGAGGGATCGTATTCCTCGGCCTTCTCGCGCTCGGCGATCCGGTGGCGGGCGCGCAGGAAGGCGCGCCGGAAGCTGGTGGTGTGGTTGAGCCCGTCCACGAGGAACGCCTGTCCGAACCAGGTGGCGTTGGCGCTGTTGCCGCAGCCGAACGAGGTGCGGTCGGCGCGTGCGGCGGTGATGACCAGGGTGCGCGGACCGCGCAGGGTGTCGATGAAGCCGCCCGAGTAGCAGGCCGAAATCACGATGACGCGCCAGCGGATGCCGGCGGCGTCGAGGGCATCGCGCAGTCGCGCCGGATCGAGCTGATCCAGCGGCAGCGGCGGCTGGTTGACGTACAGCTCGGGGTCTTCGCTGCCGTGGCTGGAGAGGTAGAGGAACAGGATGTCCTCGTCCACGTCCATGCGCTGCCCGATGCCCCGGAGCGCGCGCTCCAGGTTGGTGGCGGTGGCCAGCGGCACCGCGTCGGCGCTGCCTGGATGATTGACCAGCCGCAGGCTGCGGCCGGCGGCGTCGAAGCGGTGTGCGGCCAGTTCGGGAAGAAAATCCACCTCGTTGCGGAACGCGCCTTCGCTGGCATCACCGGCGAAGCCCAGGACGTAGAGGTCGATCTGGCCGGGGCGCTGCGGCGCGAGCTGCTCCAGGGCGCGTTCCAGCAGCGCCGTCTGGGCATGGAAGGTGGCTTCCGGGTCGGAAAGTTCGCCTGGCTCGCGGTAGTCCGCGCCTTCGCCGCGGGCGGCCATCTGTTCGTAATGGGCGAGCCAGTCGGTTTCGATCAGTTCCGGAACATCCATCGCCAGCCAGGGCAGCACGCTGATGGCGGCGGCGGCCGCCGCCCCGGCCAACGCGCGGCCGATGCCGGGAGCGAGGAACCACGCCAGGCGCAGCACGATGGCGCACCACCAGACCACATGGATCACCCAGCGCGCGGCGAGATGTTCGTTGGCAAAGGATGTTGCGACCGGCAGTACACCTGCGAGGGTCGGAACCAGCCCCGCCGTCGCCAGCCATGCGGCCACGGTGAAGGTGAGCGTCGGGCGCTGCGCCAGTCGGGCGAGGGCGGCACCGGCCACGAGCAGCAGCGCCAAGGCGATCAGCGGCCCCGCCAGCCCGTTGATGGCAAAGGTTCGCGGAGCCTCGATCAAGGACCAGACGCGTGGAAGTCCCAGCAGGGCATCGAGCGCGACCAGCAGCAGCACCGGGCCGATTCCGACCTGCGCCGGGATCTTGCGCGGCGCGCGCAGCAGCGCCAGGCGCAGGCCGTCGCGCAGCAGGGTGCGCAACGTACTCATTCGGCCTGGGGATCCACCTGCGCGAAGCTTTCGACTCGGCGGTGCCCGTGCGCCGCTTCGCCGCAGCGCGGCTGCGGATAGTCCTCGCGCCGGTCCAGCAGCACGGTGCGAAGTCCGGCTTCGCGCGCGGCGTCGAGCTCTTCCACCACGTCGGAGAGGAACAGGATGTCGTCCGGCGCGCGCCCGATGGCCTGGGCAATGGCACGGTAGCTGGCGGCCTCGCGCTTGCCGCCGGTTTCGGTATCGAACCAGCCGGAGAAAAGATCCCGCAGGTCGCCCGCCTCGGTGTGCCCGAAGAAGAGCTTTTGTGCCGCCACCGAGCCGGAGGAGTAAACGTGCAGCGCGTGCCCGGCGGCATGCCAGGCGCGCAGCGCGGGTGCGGAATCGGGATAGATGTGGGCGCGGTAGTCGCCCGAGCGGTAGCCCTCGATCCAGATCAGCCCCTGCAGGGCCTTGAGCGCGGTGTGCTTGCGATCCTCGTCGATCCAGCCCTGCAGCACTTCGGCCAGCAACGCGTCCTGGCAGACGCTGCCGGCATCAACGGCAGCGGCATCCAGCCAGCGTCGCACTTCGGGTTCGTGGCCGCGTTCGCGCACGAAGCCGGGCAGGGCGGCGCGTGCGTAGGGGAACAGCACCTCGCGCACGAATGAAATCGAGCTCGTGGTGCCCTCGATGTCGGTGAGGATGGCGCGCTTCATCCCGCCTGCCCGGGTTCGTAGCGGGGAAAGCGCCGGGCGATGTCGCTGCCGGTGAAGTGGCCGACCCAGCCGTCCGCCTCGGTGAAGAAGCGGATCGCGGTGAAGTCGGGTTCCGGGCCCATGTCGAACCAGTGCGGGGTGGCATCGGGCACCGAGATCAGGTCGCCGGCCTCGCACCGCACCTCGTAGACCTTGCCGCGGACGTGCAGGGAGAACAGGCCGGAGCCGGAGACGAAGAACCGAACCTCGTCCTCCATGTGCGAGTGTTCTTCCAGGAACTTGCCGCGCAGCGCCGCGCGGTCGGGATGATCGGGCGTCACCCGGGCCACGTCGATGCTGCGGAAGCCGTACTCTTTCACCAGTTCGTCCACCTCGGCGCGGTAGGCGTCCAGGACATCTTCCTGGCTTGCGTCGTGGGAAAGCGCATGCGGCGCGGGCCAGCGTTCGAAGCGCACGCCCAGCGCGTCCAGTTCGGCCTGGATGCGCGAGTAGTTCTCGGTGACCAGTTCCGCGGTTGCGGGCCGGGTGTCGGAAAAGATGCGAAGGCGACTCATGTGAACCTCTGCAGGTGGAGCTCGCAGCCGAGCAGGAATTCGAAGGCGTCCAGGTGGCGCCGCGCTTCGGTCATGTCGCGGCCCCAGGCGTACAGCCCGTGGCCTTCGATCAGGTAGCCCCAGTGCGGGCCGGCATCGAGCAGTTGCTCGACCCGCGCGGCCAGCGCCGGAATGTCCTGACTGTTGGGCAGCACCGGCAGTTCGACCGCGGTGTCGTGGGTGTCATTGCCGGCAAGGGCCTTGAGGAGCTCGTAGCCCGCAAGGCGCAGGTAGCCGCGCCGGGCGAACAGCCGCGAAGCCACGGTCTGGTTGTGCGAGTGGGTGTGCAGCACGCAGCCGAGGTCGGGAAAGCGTCGGTAGAGCTGGGTGTGCAGGCCGGTCTCCGCCGACGGGCGGTGATCGCTGCCCACCGCGCGGCCGTCGAGATCCACCACCATGAAATCTTCCGACACCAGCCGGCCCTTGTCGCGTCCGGACACGGTGATGACCGCGTGGTCGGCGTCCAGGCGCATGGAGAAATTGCTGCTGGTGGCCGGCGTCTGGCCGAGGCGCGCAAGTTCCCCGGTATGGAGGATCAGCGCGTCGATGCAGTGCGACAGGCGGGCGGAGTCGGGAAACGTGGCGGTGCTCATCGCCTCATTCTAGCCGGATGCACAGGGCGTGACCGGTGCGGCGCGCGGGTGGATGGCTGCGCAAAGGCCGTGTCCGGCGCTCCGAAACGACGATCCCGGCGCAGGCCGGGATCGTGGGGCGTGTCGCATCGCGTGACGCGGTCACGAAGGCGTCAGTGGATGCCCTGCAGGTCGCGCAGCTTGGTCGGCTGAGCGGCGAAGTAGGCGGCGAGGTCGAGCATGTCCTGATCGCTCAGGGTGCTGGCAAAGCCCTTCATGATCGCGTTGTCGCGCTCGCCGGACTTGTAGTCGCGCAGCGCCTTGGCGAGGTAGTCCGGGAACTGGCCGGCGAGCAGCGGATACTGCGGATCGCCGATGCCGTTGCCGTCGGCACCGTGGCAGGCCTGGCAGATGACGGACTTGGCCTTGCCGGCATCGACGTCGCCGGTGTTGGCGGCGAGGGCGGAAAGGGGAAGGATCAGGGTAGTGGCCAGCAGGGCCGCTCGAAAGATCATGGGGGGCTCCTTACTTGGCGGTGGCGAGGCTGGCGAGGTAGGCGGCGACATCGGCGATGTCCTGGTCGGTGAAGCTCCCGGCCTGCGCCTCCATCGTCGGGTGCGCGCGGTTGCCGTTCTTGTACTCGGTCAGCGCGGCGACCAGATAATCGTAGTTCTGCCCGCCGATCTTGGGCACGCTGTAGTGCGGGTAGATGTTCTTGTAGCCGGTGACGCCGTGGCATCCGGTGCAGGTGTAGGCCTTGACCTTGCCGGCTTCGACGTCTCCCTGGGCGGAGGCGGTGAAGGTGGCGAGGGACAGGGCGAGCGTGGCGGCAAGTCGAAGCATGGGCATGGTGGGCGGTTCCGGCACTGACGGGTGGATGACGGGCACCTGAACGCGATCACGATGCACGCTGCCGGCAAGTATACGCACGCCGCGCCGATTGCGGCCATAGTCCGGACATTCCCCACGCTGGCGGGACGGCGATCGGGCGGCTCACCGGCGGCTGAATCGCGCGCGGCGGCGTGACTTGCGACACGCGCGCCGCGCGGTGACCTCGCCCATGCTGCGGCACCCGTGACACTGGAATAATCTAGTGTTATAGTTAGCTATAACACTATTGGAGCAGCTCGCATGAACCTCTCATCCCCGACTGTCCGCCCCGCGCCGCGTGTCGGCCGCTTGGCGCTGGCCGCACTGATCCTGACGCTGGCCGCCTGCGGCGGGCCGGACAAGCCCGGTTCCGCTGCCGGCGGCAAGGCCGGCCCGGACGCCGCACCTGCGGCGGTGGTCGTGGAAATCGCCACGGCGAGCCTGCAGCCGATCAGCGCCAGCTACAACGCCACCGCCGCGCTGGAGGCACCCAATGAAGCGCAGGTGGTGGCCAAGACCTCGGGCGTGCTGCTGCAGCTCCTGGTGGAGGAGGGCGATCGGGTGAAGGCGGGACAGGTGCTGGCAAAGATCGACCCCGAGCGCCCGCGTCTGGAAGTGCAGCGCGCCGAAGCCCTGCTGCGCAAGCTCGAAGCCGAGCTCGCGCGTTCGAAGGAGCTGTACGAGCGCAAGCTGGTGGCGGCCGATCTTTACGAGAAGATCCGCTATGACGTGGATACCCAGCGCGCGGTCTACAACATGGCCCGGCTGGAGCTGTCCTACACCGACATCGTGGCCCCGATCTCGGGCGTGATCGCGCAGCGATCGGCCAAGGTCGGCAACCTGATCCAGCTCAACGCCTCGGTGTTCCGCATTGTCGACACCTCGCGCCTGGAGGCGACGCTCAACGTCCCCGAGCGCGAAATCGGCACCTTGCGCGCCGAAGCGCCGGTCGAACTGCGGCTCGATGCGCTGCCCGGGCAGGTATTTGCCGGCCGCATCGATCGCGTCAGCCCGGTGGTGGATGCGGGCAGCGGCACTTTCCGCGTGGTGTGTGCGATCGAGCCGGACGAGCGCCTGCGGCCCGGCATGTTCGGCCGCATCGCGGTGGTGTTCGACCAGCGCCAGGACGTGCTGACGGTTCCGCGTGTGGCGCTGCTGGAAGGTGATGGCGAGGCGGCGGTGTATCGGGTGGTCGATGGCAAGGCCGTCCGCACGCCGGTGCAGCTGGGCTATCTCTCCGGTGAGCTGGCCGAGATCCGCGGCGGGCTTGCGCAGGGCGACGCCGTGGTGACCACGGGCAAGGTGGCGCTGCGCGACGGTGCCCTGGTCGAGGTGATCGGCGGCGCGACCGCGATTCCCGATGAGCTTCCCGGCAACGCCGACACGGCCGGCTATTGATGGACGCGCCTTCTTCGATGCCGGCGGGTCAGGGCGGTGGCCTCGCCGCGTTTTCGGTGCGCCGACGCGTCACGGTGGCGATGGCCACGCTTACGGTCGTCCTGTTCGGCCTGATCGCGCTGGCCGAGCTCAAGGTCAACCTGCTGCCGGACCTCTCCTATCCCACCCTCACGGTGCGCACCGAGTACACCGGTGCCGCGCCTCAAGAAATCGAAACCCTCGTCACCGAGCCGGTGGAAGAGGCGGTGGGCGTGGTCAAGGGCTTGCGCCGGCTCAAGTCGATCTCGCGCACCGGGCAAAGCGATGTGGTGCTGGAGTTCGCCTGGGGCAGCGACATGGACCAGGCCAGCCTGGAGGTGCGCGACAAGCTGGAAACGCTGAATCTGCCGCTGGAGGTGAAGGCACCGGTGCTGCTGCGTTTCAATCCGTCGACCGAGCCGATTCTGCGCCTTCTGCTCACCGGTGATGGCGCGGGGGAAAGTTCCGAAGCGGCGCTGATGCGCCTGCGCCGCTATGCCGACGACGAACTCAAGAAGCGCCTGGAGCCGGTCGCCGGCGTCGCCGCGGTCAAGGTCGGCGGCGGTCTGGAGGACGAGGTGCAGGTGCTGATCGACCAGGGCCGCCTGGCGCAGCTGCGCCTGCCGCTGGACACCGTCATCAGCCGCCTGTCGCAGGAGAACGTCAACATTTCCGCCGGCCGCCTGGAAGAGGGCAGCCAGCGCTACCTGGTGCGCACCATCAACCAGTTCGAGAACCTGGAGCAGATGCGCGACCTGCTGATCACCGGCGGCAGCGCCGGCGGCGGCAGCGAAGCCGCGCAGGAAGCGGCGCTGGCGACCTCGCGCATCGCCGCGCTGTCGGCCGAGGCCGCGGCGGCGGCGGCGGCGGCGAATGCCGCCGCGCAGGGTGATTCCAGCGCCCCCGGCGGCGGCCTGCCGATCCGCCTGCGCGACATCGCCACGGTGGAGCAGGGTTACAAGGAGCGCGAGGCCATCATCCGTCTGGGCGATACCGAGGCGGTGGAGCTTGCGATCTACAAGGAAGGCGACGCCAACACCGTGAGCGTGGCCGATGCGGTGCACGCGGCGCTCAAATCCGCCCGCCAGATGCTGCCGCCGGGCACCGAGCTGACCGTGATCGAGGACCAGGCGGTCTTCATTCGCCAGGCCCTGCACGAGGTGCGCGTGGATGCGCTGATCGGCGGCCTGCTCGCGGTGCTGATGATCTTCTTCTTCCTGCGCGATGGCTGGAGCACCTTCGTCATCTCGCTTTCGCTGCCGGTGTCGATCATCGCCACGTTCTTCTTCATGGGGCGCTTCGGACTGTCGCTCAACGTGATGTCGCTCGGCGGCCTGGCGCTGGCCACGGGCCTGGTGGTGGACGATTCCATCGTGGTGCTCGAATCCATCGCCAAGGCGCGCGAGCGCGGCCTGGGTGTGCTGCGTGCGGCGGTGGAAGGCACGCGCGAGGTGGGCATGGCTGTGGTGGCCTCGACGCTCACCAACGTCGCGGTGTTCCTGCCGCTGGTGTTCGTGGAAGGCGTGGCCGGCCAGCTGTTCCGCGATCAGGCGTTGACCGTGTCCATCGCGATCCTGATGTCGCTGGTCGTGTCGCTCACCCTGATTCCGATGCTGTCGTCGCTGAAATCACGCGCGCCGCTGCAGTTTCCGGAGGAAGCCCCGCGCCAGGAATGGGCGCCGCGCCAGGCCCCGCTGCGCGGGCTGGCAGCGGTTTCCCGCGGCATCCGGCGCGCCATCGGCGCGGCGTTCTTCGCGCTGGGATACGTCGTTTCGCGCCTGTCGCGGCTGCTGTCGCGCGCGGTGGGCGGCGTCCTGCTGCGCGTTGGTGCGGTGGTGATGAAACCCTACGATGTCGCCGCGGCGCGCTACGCCGAACTGCTGCCGCGCGCGCTGCATCGTCCCGGACTGGTGCTGGGAATCGCGCTGGCGGCGTTCGCCGGCACCATGGCCCTGGTGCCCACGCTGGGCGTGGATCTCATCCCCCAGCTCGCGCAGGATCGCTTCGAACTGACCATGAAGCTGCCGCCCGGCACCCCGCTGCGCGATACCGACGCGCTGGTGCGCGCGGTGTCCGTGGCGCACCGGGGCGAGGACGGGATCCGCGCGCTGTACGGGGTAAGCGGCACCGGCACGCGCATGGACGCCAATCCGACCGAGTCAGGCGACAACATCGGCAAGCTCAGCGTGGTGATGGAGCACGGTGTGCCGCGCGGCACCGAGGCGCGGCTCACCGACAGCCTGCGCGGCACGCTGGAGCGCTATCCCGGCATCGAGGCCAAGTTCGGCCGCCCGGAGATCTTCAGCTTTTCCACCCCGCTGGAGATCGAGCTGCGTGGCTACGACCTCGAAGCCCTGCGGGTCGCGGGCAACCGGCTGGCGCAGCAGATGCGCCGGTCCGACCGCTTCGTGGACGTGAAGTCCTCGGTGGCCGACGGCTACCCGGAAGTCCAGATCCGCTTCGACCAGGAGCGCGCAGCGGCGCTGGGCATGACCACGCGCCAGGTGGCCGACGTGGTGGTCAAGAAGGTGCGCGGCGAAGTGGCCACGCGCTACAGCTTCCGCGACCGCAAGATCGACGTGCTGGTGCGCGCGCGCGAGTCGGACCGCAACTCGGTCGACGCGCTGCACCGCCTGATCGTCAATCCCGAGAGCGCGCGTCCGGTGACGCTGGACGCCGTGGCCGAGATCGTGGCGACGCAGGGGCCGAGCGAAATCCACCACGCCGACCAGGTGCGGGTGGCGGTGATTTCCTCCAACCTGGCCTATGGCGATCTCGGCAGCGCGATGCAGGAAGTGCGCGACATCGTGGCGGCCAATCCCATCGGTGCCGACCTCGGCCTGCACATTGGCGGCCAGGGCGAGGAATTGAACGACTCGATGATGTCGCTGCTGTTCGCCTTCACCCTCGCGATCTTCCTTGTTTATCTGGTGATGGCCTCGCAGTTCGAGTCGCTGCTGCATCCCTTCGTTATCCTCTTCACCATCCCGTTGGCGCTGGTGGGCGCGGTGCTGGCGCTGTGGATGAGCGGATACAGCCTCTCGGTGGTGGTGTTCATCGGGCTGATCCTGCTGGTGGGCATCGTGGTGAAGAACGCGATCCTGATGATCGACAAGGTCAACCAGCTGCGCGAGGCGGGCGTGGCCAAGTACGAGGCCATCGCCGGGGGCGCGGTCTCGCGCCTGCGACCGATCGCCATGACCACGATCACCGCGCTGTTCGGCTTCCTGCCGCTGGCGATCGGCGGTGGCGAAGGTTCGGAGGTGCGCGCGCCGATGGCGATCACGGTCATCGGTGGACTGGCGGTATCGACGCTGCTGACCCTGTTCGTGATCCCGGTGATGTACGCGCTGCTGGATCGCCGCGCCGATGCCCATTACGTCGAGCGCGCCAAGGCCATTGGCGAAGCCGAAGGCGGGGAGCTGCCGGCGTGAGCATCGTCGAGACCAGCCTGCGCCGACCGGTGACGGTGGTGATGTTCTTCCTCTCGCTGCTCGTGATCGGCGCGATCGCCAGCGTGCGCCTGCCGCTGGAGCAGTTCCCCGAGATCAACGCGCCGTTCCTGATGGTGTCGCTGCCTTACGCCGGCTCCACTCCGCAGGAGGTGGAGCGCACCCTGGTGCGGCCGGTGGAGGAAACCCTCGCCACGCTTCCCGGCATCAAGCGCATGCGCGCCCAGGCGCGCGCCGACGGCGGCTCGATCTTCATGGAGTTCAGCGACTGGGACCGCGACATCGCGATCGCCGCTTCCGAGGCGCGCGACCGCATCGACGCGATCCGCGCCGACCTGCCCGACGACTTCCAGCGCTATTTCGTCTTCAAGTTCTCCACGACCGATGATCCGGTGCTGCGCATTCGCCTGGCGTCCGATTCCATCGACTTGACCGCGGCCTATGACCTGATCGACCGCGGTCTCAAGCGCCGGCTGGAGCGGCTTCCCGGGGTGGCCAAGGTCGAGGTCTCCGGCGCGCCGCCCAGCGAGGTGGAAATCGCCATCGATCCCGACCGCCTGACTGCGCACGGGTTGAGCCTCAACGATCTTTCGCGCCAGCTGCAGGCGGTGAATTTTTCCGTATCAGGCGGCAGCATCGACGAGGGCACGCGCCGCCTGCGGGTGCAGCCGGTGGGCGAACTGCGCGATCTTTCCGAACTGCGAGATTTGGTGCTGAATGCCCGCGGGCTGCGTCTCGGCGACGTGGCCAAGGTGCAGCTCAAGCCGGCGCGCATGAACTACCGCCGCCAGCTCGATGGGCGTCCGGCGGTGGGCATCGACATCTACCGCGAGCGCAATGCCAACCTCGTGGACGTTTCGCGCACCGCGTCGGCCGAGCTGGATGCCATTGCCCAGGAGCCGGAGTTCGCCGGCATCCGCTTCATTTCCTTCGACGACCAGGGCAAGAACGTCACCGAATCGCTGCTGGAGCTGACCGAGGCCGGCATCATCGGCCTGCTGCTGGCCATCGGCGTGCTGTATTTCTTCCTGCGCCACTGGCCATCCACGCTGATGGTGTCGCTTGCGATCCCGGTGTGTTTCGTGATGACGCTGGGCTTCATGCACTTCTTCGGCGTCACCCTCAACGTGCTTTCGATGATGGGCCTGCTGCTGGCCGTGGGCATGCTGGTGGACAACGCCGTGGTGGTGGTGGAGAGCATCTACCAGGAGCGCGAGAAGCATCCCGGCAGGCCGCGCCTCGCCGCCGTGATCGGCACCCGCCACGTCGCCATCGCGCTGTCGGCCGGAACCCTGTGCCACTGCATCGTGTTCGTGCCCAACCTGTTCGGCGAAACCAACCAGATCAGCATCTTCATGGTGCAGATCGCGGTCACCATCACCGTTTCGCTGCTGGCCTCGTGGCTGGTGGCGATCAGCCTGATACCGATGCTGGCCGCGCGCATGAAGACGCCGCCGGCGGCGACCGACGAAGGCGGATTCATCGGCAGGATGCGGCAGCGCTACGCCGACCTTCTGCGCTGGAGCCTGGTGCATCGCGGATGGAGCGTGATGGCGATCCTCGTGATTGTCGCGGTGAGCCTGGTGCCGATGAAGTTCATGAAGGTGGACATGTTCGCCAGCGACCAGGGCCGCACGCTGAACCTCAACTACCAGTGGCGCGGTGCCTACACCCTGGAACAGATGCAGCAGGAGATCGATCGGGTCGAGGCCTGGGTCGGCCGGCACCGCGATGCGCTGCAGGTGGAGCAGGTCTATTCCTGGTTCAGCGAGCAGGGCTGGGGCGGCACGCGCCTCACCCTGCGCTCGAGCGGCAGCGGCGTGCGCGGCACCGAGGAAATCATGGAGGAAATCCGCAGCGGGCTGCCCAAGTCGGCGCGCGCCACGATCGGATTCCAGGACAGCGGGCAGGGCGGCGGAGGCAGCGCGCAGGAGGGCATCTCGATGGCGCTGGTGGGCGACTCGTCGGAAACCCTGCGCGAACTGGGTGATGCCCTGGTGCCGCTGCTGGCGCAGCGCCCCGAACTGCGCGACGTGCGCGTGGAAACCGGCGACCGCAACAGCGAGCTGGCCATCCACGTGGATCGCGAGCGCGCCGCGCGCTACGGTTTTTCCGCCCAGGAGGTGGCCAGCTACGTCGGCATCGCGCTGCGTGGCACGCCGCTGCGCGAGTTCCGCCGCGAGGGCAGCGAGATTCCGGTGCAGCTGCGCTTCGCCGATGCCGAGGAGACCCGCATCTCCGACCTGAGTGGCTTCATGCTGCGCTCGGCGGCCGGGGAGCAGATCCCGCTGATGACCCTGATCGACGCGGACCTTCGCCCGTCCGCCACCCAGGTCACCCGCGTGGATCGACAGACCATGCTGGAACTGAAGGCCGATCTCGCGCCCGGTGCCACCGCGCCGGATGCGCGCCGCGCGATGGCGGCGGTGATGGCGGCCACCACGCTGCCGGCCGGCTACGGCTACACCTTCGAGGGCGCGTTCCGGCAGAACGACGAAGCCGGCCAGCAGATGCTGTTCAACACCCTGATCGCGCTGGTGATGATCTATGTGGTGATGGCGGCGGTGTTCGAGTCGCTGCTGTTCCCGGCCGCGATCCTCTCGGGCATCGGGTTCTCGATCCTCGGCGTGTTCTGGCTGTTCGCGCTCACCGGCACCACCTTCACCATCATGGCCTCGATCGGCATCCTGGTGCTGATGGGCGTGGTGGTGAACAACGGCATCGTGATGGTGGAGCACATCAACACGCTGCGGCGCGGCGGCTTGCCCCGCACCGAGGCGCTGGTGCAGGGCTGCCGCGATCGCCTGCGGCCGATCCTGATGACCATGGGCTGCGCGATCCTGGGCATGGTGCCGATCAGCCTCTCCACCACCCAGATCGCCGGCGGCGGCCCGCCCTACTACCCGATGGCGCGCGCCATCGCCGGCGGACTGGCGTTCTCCACCGTGGTCACCCTGCTGTTCCTGCCGACGATCTACGCCATTTTGGACGACTTGCAGCTGGCGACACGGCGGGTGTTGAAGCGGGTGCGGAAGGCGGGGCGAGCGACGGAAGCATAGGGAGAGGTGGTGGTGCGATGAGGCTGGCTGTCGCAGAGTAGCGCCCGGTCGATGGGGCTATTCTTCAAATGGATCAGGCAATAGAGCCTGTCGATATTATTTTCATCGCTTGGTGGAAAAATTCAGTGCAGGCCTTGTGGCGGAAATGGGATTCAAAAGGCAACTACGATTTTGGAGAATATCAATCGTTTTGTCATGGCGATACCATTGATACCGAAGCCACTGATGCCGCTGCTGGAAACTCCCAGGATCAGGCGTGTGAATCTGGCTGGCTCATAGGTATATCGAAACTGATACTGCACGAGATCATCTGGTTCAGTGCGTGGTGTAGTCAGGTCTCGATAGTCATCAAACCGCGCTCCGTTGACCAATAGTGCGATGTGCTGGTGCTCAGTTGGGTGCAAGCCGGCCTTGAATGTCACAGTCCTGATCGTGTAACCACCGCCTGCCGGCAAGCGCAGTGAATCATGGGTTGCCGAGAAGGATGCATCGACAGTTTCGAAACCCTGCAACGCAAGCAATAGGCTGGCCTGCTTGGCACGTCCATCTACACCAACATCGTAGTCAGGGGTTGAGCCGATACCCATGCTTCCGGCAACGAGAAGATAGGGTCCGATCGTCCCGTCAACCGTGATCAAGGCGAGCTTGCCGTCGAGTAACTTGCCGCCGACTCGCGATGTCATACCGCCAATCGATCCGGTTAACGTCATGCCGTTTGTGAGGCCGGCACCTGCACTGACCCCAACCTCTCCGTCTAGTAGGGTCGAGCCGTCAAATGTCCCGTCCGAGGAAATGCCGAACTGGTATTGCGGACCTTGTGATTGGACTACAGTCCAAGTCGATGCGTGTGATGTCGCCTGTGTCCCTACGCGAACACCACTACTGAGGTCGGGTCGAAATTCGTCGCTGAATGAAGTTGCAGAAGTCACAGATTCGTAGGAACCTTTCGCATAGCGGTGGGAAATGAATCCGCCATAGCCCGTTGCAGACGCATTCTGGGCTTCTAGACTGACAGCAGAGTGCGTTCCCACCACTTCACCCATCAAGCTATGTGCGCCGGAGGTCCAACGGCCGTCCATCGCCGCCACAACGTTGGTGTAGCCGTCAGTTGTACGGGCAGTCGCGAATGTCCCCCACGAAGAACCGTCTTCGCGCGACTCAATGGATCGATACACCAGATTCCATGAGCGCGTCGGCATTGTGACTTCGTATGAGCTGCTGCTGCCGAGTTCACGATACGTCGTGGTTTCATCATCTGCCAGAAGAAATGCCCGAGATGACGTTGCCGTACGTCGCACAACCTGTACTCCAACGTTCGGGTTTCGGATTGCGCGGGTGTAGACAAGGCCAAGTGGGTCCTGGAACACGCCTGCTTCTCGTGTGAAAAATGGCCGATGCTCGGTGTACGTCGCTGCGAAACGACGGTTGATCGACGATACGAATCTGTCGGACTCAATGTCGGAAAAGTCCGGGTTGATGGTCAATGCCGCTGTGTTTCCGCCTCTGAATTTCGCAGAAACATCAAGGCCGACATCGAAATTTGTTGTTTCGCTGATGGCCTCGCCTGTGAACGGATCCCATCGTTCTTCCGAGAAGCCGATGGTGTACGGTAGCCACTGGACTTCAGCCTCCTTGTCTTTCATTTCATCTTGCGAGGCCTCAACCGTGATTGCAGGGAATTGGCATTCGAAGCATGGAAGCCGCGTATCTATGGGCGCTGAGCTGTAGCGTGCTTTCCGGCCACTAGTGGTCTCTTGCTCCACCAGAAGCCCGACTTCGGCTGAGCCACTCATGCCGATAGTCCTCCAAGGAACAATGAACGAAACCACGTAGCCAGCAGTTGTCTGCCTTGCACTGCCGGTCCAACGGCCTGTCCACCTCTTATTGCCGAGGGTCGTGCTGGACACGATCGCATCGCGCGTGGCTCCTGCTGCGTTGACCTTGAACTCATACGCGTACTGAGCTTGCGGCGGGCGGATATAGAGAGTTACGTGATCGTCGATCGCTGACTTGTCGTGCGGCGCTCGGCTGGCATTGATCTGTTCGGCTTCGACGGCGACGCAGATCAGCAGTCCTTTCCCTGTCTGATGGACGGTCGCTTTTCCACGGGAACCGACATCTTCGCCCCACGCCGGGCTCGTTTCATAGCGGAGCGAAAGTGTCGCAAGCGGCTGATCAGCACAGGCCTCCGGTGGTGTGGCTGATACCGATGTAGATGAAGCAGTGGCAATGCAGGCGATCCATGCAAGTGTTCTCATGCGGCGTGACGCTCCTTTGCTGCATGGCATATGGAAAGGTCGATCACGCGGTTTGGGAACCTCTGAACAAGTCCCCATCCCTTGCCCCGTCCCACGTGTAGCCTCACATCGGCGACAATACCCGCATGAAC